>NZ_RAWL01000635.1:0-3530 GCF_003668885.1 Corallococcus sp. AB049A
AGGGGGCTCCATGGCCGGGGCCGCGCCGCCGCCATTGCGCAGGAAGGACAGCGGGCGCGCGGCGGACGGAGGCAGGTCGTCCATCACCACCGGCGCGGGAGTCACGGAGGCGGGCGTGGGCACGGGGCCGCCCACGCTACCGCCATTGCGGAGGAAGGAGAGGGGACGGGCCGCCGAAGGGGACAGGCCCTCCATCAGCGCGGCTGGAGGCACCCGGGTGGCCACGGCGGACGCGCCGGACGGGGACGGTTCACCGGAAGCGGTGACTGGACCGCGAGCCTCGAAGCGCTGAGGCGCGGGAGGGGTGTGCCCGTTGGACGCCGGGTGTGCCGGCGCCCGCGCGTCGTCGAAGGGCCGGACCGTGGCGCCCGCGTACGCGGACGGGCCCTGCGGGTCGGCCATGCGCGGCGACGCGGATGCGGACGGCGGTGCCGGACGTGACGGGGCCTCCGCTTGCACGGACGGGCCCTGCGCATCGAGTGGACGCACAGGGGCCGCCGCGGGCGCGGATGCCACCGGAGCTTCGACCGGGCGCGCCGTGGCTACGGGCGCGCGGGCTCCGGTCTGGACTTCAGACGCGAAAGTTCGCGGGACCGGAGCGACCTCCTGGCGCTCCGGTCGTGTTCTTCGCGGCGCCTTCCGCGCCAAGCCCCGCCGACAGCCGCTCCACGCGGGCCAGCAGGTCGGGAATCGAACCGGCCGGGGACAGCTGGATGGCCTTGAGCAGCGCCATCTCCAGCGCCAGCCGGGGCTGCGCCGCTCGCGACACGTCCCAGATGCAGCCGTGCACGATGTCGAACAGCCGCGACAGCTGCGCCGTGTCCGCTTCCTTCGCCAGCGCCACGAGCGCCTTCTGCTCGGACTCTGCCAGCTCCGCGGGCGCCTCCCCCAGCGACTTCGTCACGAAGAGGTGCCGCAGCTGCAGCGCCAGCTCCTCCGCCAGCCGCTTCAGGTCCAGGCCCCGGTTGAACACCTCGTCCACCCGGCCCAGCACGCGCTTCGCGTCCTTGCGGACCAGCGCCTCCGCGAAGTCCTGCACCACCGTGCGGTCGATGGCGCCCATCGCCTCCGCGACGGCCTCGTCCGTGGGGTTGGGACCGCACGACGCGAGGATTTGGTCCAGCAGGCTCAGCGCGTCGCGCATGCCGCCTTCGGACTGGCGCACCACCATGGACAGCGACTGCTCGGAGATGCCCGCGCCCTCGGCCTGGCAGATCTCCTTCAGCCGCTGGAGCATCCGCGCCGCGGAGATGCGCCGGAAGTTGTGGCGCTGGCAGCGCGACAGGATGGTGTCCGGGAGCTTGTGCGCCTCCGTCGTCGCAAAGATGAACTTCACGTGACCGGGCGGCTCCTCCAGCGTCTTCAGGAGCGCGTTGAACGCCGCGCCGGAGAGCATGTGGACTTCGTCGATGATGTAGATCTTGTGGCGGTCGCGCTGCGGCAGGTACTTCGCGTTCTCGCGAATCTCGCGGACGTTCTCCACGCCGTTGTTGGACGCACCGTCGATCTCCGCGACGTCCACGCTGGTGCCGGCGGTGATTTCCGTGCACGCCCGGCAGATGCCGCAGGGGGTCGCCGTGGGGCCCTGCTCACAGTTGAGCGCCTTGGCGAGCAGGCGGGCGGCCGTCGTCTTGCCGACTCCTCGAGGGCCGCAGAACAGGTACGCGTGCGCGACCCGGTCCATCTTGATGGCATTCCCGATGGTCCGGACCACGTGCTCCTGGCCGGTCATGTCATCGAACTTCTGCGGGCGCCATTTGCGGGCGAGGACGAGGTAGCTCATGGGGACAACCATCTAAACACGGCGGGCCGAATGATCCATGGAACGTCCATTCCGCCCGCCGTGAGGCGCACCCCTTCTCAGCGTCCGAGCGCCTGTAGCACCACGTTGGCCGCGTTGTGGCCCGCCGCCCCGATGACGCTGCCGGCCGGGTGGCAGCCCGCGCTGCAGAAGTAGAGCCCCTGCACGGGTGTCTCATAGGGCAGCCGGTCGGTGAACCCGCGCTTGTTGTCCACATGATGGATGTGGCCGCGGGTGATGCCGAAGTGGGACTCAATCTTCGGCGGCGTGAGCGCGAAGTACTCCTGCACCAGATCACTGGTGCCGGGCGCGAAGCGGTCGCAGATGGACAGGAGGTGCTTCACGTAGCGCGCCTCCTCCTTCTCCCAGGTGGTGCCCTCCAGCTTCTCCGGCACCCACTCCACGAAGAGGGCGGAGTTGTGGTGGCCCTCCGCGTCCTTCAGGGACGGGTCCACCGTGGTGTGCACGTACCACTCGATGGAGGGGAACTCCGCCAGCCGTCCCGCCTTCGCCTCCTTGTAGCCGTGCGCCAGCGCGCCCAGCACGTCGTCCTCCTGGGGCAGCAGGTGGATGGTGGGCCCGAACTGGCCCCGGTCCTCCGGCAGGCAGGTGAAGGTGGGCAGGGACTTGAGGCACAGGTTCACCTTCAGCGTGGTGCCCGGCGCGGACAGCCCGTCCACCATGCTCCGGTAGTCCGTGTTCAGCGCCTCCGAGTCCACCAGCTTCAGCGTGCGGAAGGGGTCCGCGTTGGAGACCACGACCTTCGCGGACAGCTCCTCGCCATTCTCCAGCACCACGCCCTTCACCACGCCGCTGTCCACGCGCACCGACGCCACCTTCGCGTTCGTGCGCAGCTGGGCGCCGTGCTTGCGCGCGAGCGCCGCGATGCGCTGGGTGACGGTGCCCATGCCGCCTTCGACGATCATCCACGTGCCGCCGCTGCCCGGCAGCCGGCAGAGGTTGTGCACCAGCAGGTTCATGCCCGTGCCCGGCGTGTCATAGCCGCCGTCCAGGCCGGAGAACGCGTCGGTGACGGCGTACATCGCCTTCACGAAGTCGGACTTGTAGCCGAAGCGCTCCAGGTACTCGCGCGCGGTGCCGCGACACAGGTGGATGAAGTGCTGGCGCAGGGCAGGGCGCACGTACCGCTCCGCCGTCTCCTCCAGCGGCCGGGGCGGCAGGAGCCACGCGGGCGCCAGGTCCTCGCGCAGCGCCGCCAGCTCCGTGTTCATGGCGACGTGGGCGTTCCAGTCCGCCTCGGAGAAGAACTCGCGGAACTGCCGCTCCAGCTCCCGCTCATCCGAGCCGAAGAGCAGGTAGCGCTTGTCCATGGTGGGCAGGAAGTAGTGCGGGTCGCGCCGCTTGAGGGGCAGCTCCAGCTGGAGTTCCTTCAGCAGCTCCGGCGGCATCAGCCCCAGGAGGTACGCGCCGGTGGAGACGCCCAGCTTCGGGGCCGTGCGGAACGGGTACTCCGTCTTGCACGCGCCGCCCACCTGGTCCTTCTCCTCCAGCACGGTGACCGACAGGCCCCGGCGCGCGAGCATCGCCGCCGCGACAAGTCCGTTGTGGCCCGCGCCCACCACGATGACGTCTGGCATGGTCTTCCTCCTCAAGGGGAAAAGGCCGTCCTACCCGAGCCGCGACCTCCCCGACAAACACCGAGCGTCTTGCGCTGGACGCCCGGGCCGGAAAGAGTCGCGTCCGCCACGTGAACGCCCCCACCTCCGAC
>NZ_RAWL01000636.1:0-3526 GCF_003668885.1 Corallococcus sp. AB049A
GTGGGGGCGGGGGCGTCCTGGAACCACGCCAGGAGGTGGTCGCGGTCCGCGAGCGGGTTCACGGCGGGGTCCTTCCGCCCGATGCCCACCCCGTCGATGAACAGGACCGCGACGCGCACGGCCTGGAACTGTATCCTCGAATCCGACACGCATGGCCATCCACGGCGACCTCTTCAGCTACCCGCTCCCCGAGTTCCTTCAATGGCTGGACAGCTCCCGCAAGACGGGGACGCTCCAGCTGTCGTGGGAGGCGGGCGAGCGCAAGTTGTTCCTCCTGTCCGGCCAGGTCGGCGCCACCGCGAGTGAAGGCCTGCGCGGCCGGGTGGCCCGCCTGCTGTCGCTGCCGAAGCTGGCGGCGGGCACGCGCGTGCTGGCGGCGTTCGACGAGCTGGCGCGCACGCCGGACGTGGACGCGGCCTTCGACGCGCATGGCGTGCAGGCCCGGTGGGTGAGGGATCTGGGCCGCGAGGAGCTGTTCGCGGCGATGACGGACCTGACCATCGCGGGGCAGGGCACGTTCCACTGGACGGAGGACGCGGACCGCACCGGTGAGGACTGGGTGCCGTCCGACATGAGCATCCGCGAGCTGCTCTTCGAGTCCCTGCGCTGGGTGGACGAGCAGGGGGACGTGGACAAGGCGCTGCCCATCGACGCGCTGAGCGTGAAGGCGCTGGCACCGCCCAGCCCCAGCCAGCCCTTGATGCACCGGATCATCCTGGCGCTGACGACGACGCCGCAGAACCTGGGGCGGCTGCGGCTGTCCATGGGCGTGTCGCGCTCGTCGGTGACGCGCCGGGTGCACGAGCTGTTGCGCGCGAAGCTGGTGGAGGTGGACGGCGCGCCGCAGGTGGAAGCGGATCCGGTGGCGGAGATGCTGGAGAAGGGCGCGGTGCTGATGCGCGAGGGCCAGTACGACGCGGCCGGCATCGTCTGCGCGTCCCTCCTGGCGAGCGACCCCGCGGACCGGCGCGTGCGCGAGTTCGCGCGCCTGGTGCAGCGCGAGCACGTGGCCGCGCTCTACGCGGACCTGCCGCCGTTGGTGGTGCCGCGGCTCATCCAGTCCCCGCAGGCCATGGTGATGCTCAAGCCGGAGGAGCGGCAGATCGCCGGGCTGGTCAGCGGCACGTGGGACGTGTCCACGCTGGTGCTGGCCAGCCCCGCGCGGGAGCTGGAGACGCTCAAGACGCTGGCGAAGCTGCACCGGATGGGACTGCTGGAGCTCGCGCTCCCGCGGTGAGTCACCCGGCGGTCGGCAGGCCTACTGCGTTGAGCCGCACGAAGACCTGCATGAGCACGTAGAGCGCGAAGGCCGCGTCGTCCACGCGCAGCTGCGGCAGCGTGGCCAGGCCCTGCAGACGCAGCAGGTCCGAGCCGTCCACGTGCAGCAGGAACGCCTGCTGGGCCAGGGAGCCCTCACCCGCGAACGCCATGGCGCGGCGGACCGCGTCCGTGCAGGCGGTGACGCAGGTGGTGTAGTCCCCGGCGGTGAAGGCGGCCTCCGCGGCCCGCGCGTGGTCGAAGAGGTCCCCCGGTGCCAGCGCGCTCGTGGGGCCCAGGAGCTTGCCGCCCGTGGCCGGCGCGACAGCGGGCACGACGGCGGCGGGCTCCACGCGGGGCGGCGCGGGCGTCTTCAGGGGGCGCGGCACGGGCGTGGCGGCGATGGTGGCGGCCGTGGGGCCCGTGGCCGGAGCCGCGACGGCCGGTGGCTGGCGGTGGTGCAGGTGCTGGGAGAGCTGCGCCTCCAGGCCCGCGGGGGCCGTGCCCGCCGGCGCGGCGGTGCGGGGCGGCGGGACGATGCGCTTGGCGCGCAGGTCCTTGATGACCAGCCGGGTGATGGTCTTGAGCGCGTCCATCACGCCGCGGCCGTTGGCGGCGGCCGTCTCGAAGTCGGGGACGCCGCGCGGGTTGAGCTCCCGGCGCAGCTCCTCCACGGAGAGGATGTTGTCCAGGTCCCGCTTGTTCCACTGCATCACCAGCGGGAAGTTCTCCAGCCGGATGCCGTTCTCCAGGAGGTTCTCCTCCAGGTTGGCCAGCGACTCGCGGTTGGCATCCATCGCCTCCGCCTGCGAGTCCGCCACGAACACGACGCCGTCCGCGCCCTGGAGCACCAGCTTGCGGGTGGCGTTGTAGAAGACCTGTCCGGGCACGGTGTAGAGGGCCAGGCGCACGGAGCAGTCGCCCACGCGCTCCACCTTCACCGGCAGGAAGTCGAAGAAGAGCGTCCGGTCGCCCTCGGTGGCGATGGACATCATCTCTCCGCGGTGGGCCGGGCGAACGGTCTCGTAGACCTTTCGCAGGGTCGTCGTCTTCCCCGACAGGCCGGGGCCGTAGAAGACGATCTTCGCGGCCACTTCGCGGGCCATCAGGTTCACGCTGCTCACGGTGTCAGCTTACCTAGAACGACTCGGCGCCTCGCGCCAGTTGCGGGGCGAACATTCGCGGGCGTCCCGGCCCGGTGCTCGGCCGCGAGCAGGGCGAAGAGGGCCGCCTCCTTCGCCTCCTCGGGGAAACCCAGCACGTCCAGCCGCTCCAGCGGCACCGGGGCCAGCCGCGCCCTCAGGTCCGCCATGAGCACCGGGTTTCGCGTCCCGCCGCCGGAGACATACACCGCCTCCAGCCGGGGAAAGCGGGGCCGGATCCACGTGTCGAAGGCGCGCGCGGTGGCCTCCACGGTGAAGGCGCGCGCGGTGGCCATCAAGTCGTGGGGCCGCTCCGGGGCCGCCGCCCAGAGCCGGTCCACCAGCGGCTCGCCAAAGCCTTCGCGGCCCGCGCTGCGCGGGGGAGGCTTCGCGAGGAACGGGTGCGCGAGCAGCTCCTCCAGGAGCGCCGGAATCACCTGCCCGCGCGAGGACAGGCTCCCGTCCCGGTCGCACGCGAGCTCGCCATTCGTCACCCGGCGCGCCAGGCCGTCCAGCACCATGTTCGCGGGCCCGGTGTCGAAGGCCAGCGTGTCGTCCACGTGCTCGCCCACGACGCTGATGTTGGCGATGCCGCCCAGGTTGAGGAACGCGCGGGTGACATCCGGCCGCTCGCGGTTCCGGAACACGGCCCAGTCGAGGTACGGCACGAGCGGCGCGCCCTGGCCGCCCACCGCCATGTCACGGGTGCGGAAGTCGCTGACGACGGGCAGGCCGGTGCGCTCGGCGATGACGTCCGCCTCGCCAATCTGGAGCGTGGAGGCGATGGGGGACAGGTCCGAGGGCAGGTGGGCCATCGTCTGCCCGTGCGAGCCGATGACGTGGATGTCCTCCGGCTTCACGCCCGCGCGCGCGATGACGGCGAGGACCGCGTCGGCGAAGCGCTCCCCCAGTTCGAAGTTGAGCGCGCAGAGGCTGCGGGAATCCTGCGGGCCCAGCACCCGCGCGACGAGGTCCGCCGGGAAGGGGTGGGAGACATGCGCGAGCAGCTGGACCTTCACGTCCGCGCCGGTGCCCTCCACGCGGCACAGCGCCGCGTCCGCCGCGTCCACGCTGGTGCCGGACAGCACGCCCACGCACAGCCGGGGCGGCAGGGAGGGGGAGGGTGG
>NZ_RAWL01000637.1:0-3526 GCF_003668885.1 Corallococcus sp. AB049A
CCTTCGCATCCCGCCCGCCGCGCGCACCTTTGTCGTCGGACGAAGGAGAGACGTGATGCGCGCGATGACCCGCGAGATGCGACCGCTCGTGCTGTTCGATGGGGACTGCGGCTTCTGCAAGCGCTGGGTGGCGCGCTGGAGCCAGGACACCGGCGGCCGGGTGCGCTTCGCGCGCGGGAGCGGCTGGCTGCTCAGGCTGCTCGGGATTCCGAAGAAGGACATGCGGCGGGCGATGCAGCTGGTGGAGCCGTCGGGGCGCCGCTCGTCCGGCGCGGAGGCCGTCTTCCGCATGCTCGCCTGGTCGCCCCGCTGGAGCACGCGGCTCGCCGCGCGGTTGGGATTGGCGCCCGGTGTCCGGCAGGTGGCGGGGGCTGTCTATTCAGTCATCGCGCACAACCGCCGGCGCGCATCGCGGTGGGACCGGTGGTTGTTCGGCCGCGTGACGGAGCCCGCGGAGCACCGGCTGGTGCGCTGGGCCTTCCTGCGGCTGTTGGGCGGCACGTTCCTCATCGCCTTCACGTCGCTGGGCAAGCAGGTGCTGGGGCTCTACGGGGAGAAGGGCATCCGTCCCATCCGTGACGTGGCCCAGTCCGAGCGCTATGCCGCGCAGGGCCGCCGGCGCCGTCCCAGCGTGTTCTGGAAGGACGCGTCGGACGCGGCGCTGGTGCGGGGCTGCCGCGTGGGACAGGCCCTGTCGCTGGCGCTGCTCTTCAACGTGGCGCCGCGCCTGAGCGCGAGTGCGCTGTGGGGGCTGTACCTGTCCTACGTGTCCCTGGGGCGCGAGTTCCTGTCGTTCCAGTGGGACGTGCTGCTCCTGGAGATGGGATTGCTGGGCGCGCACACCGCGCCGTATGGCCTGCGGCCCGGGCTGGGGAAGCGGGACGTGTCCGCGCTGGACGTGTTCCTCTTCCGGATGCTCGTGTTCCGGCTCTACTTCGGGTCGGGCATCAGCAAGTTCCACTCGGGGGACCGGACGTGGCGTGAGCTGAGCGCGTGCGACGTGTACTTCGAGACCGCGCCCCTGCCCACGCGCGGCGGTTGGGCCGCGCACCAGCTTCCGCGCCAGGTGCGCCACGCGGGCACGGCGGCGGTGCTGGCGGCGGAGACGGCGGTGCCCTTCCTCGCCTTCGGCCCCCGGCGCGTGCGGCAGGCCGCCTTCGGCGTCTTCACCGCGTTGCAGGCGGCCATCATGGCCACGGGCAACTACGGCTTCTTCAACGTGCAGTCCCTGGCCCTGGGGCTGTGGCTGCTGGACGACGCGGCCCTGCGTCGCGTGCTGCCGGAATCGCTGTGGCGTGACGCGGGGCCCGCGCGCCGGCCGTCGTGGCTCGGCATGGCGCAGTCGGTGGCCGCGGCGGTGCCGCTGCTCACGCTGGGCACCATGGAGCAGCTGCGCCGGATGGGGTGGTGGCCGCGCGGCCCGGAGCGTCTGGTGCGGGCAGTGGACTGGCTGGATGACCGAGTGCATCCGCTGCACTCGGTGAACTCCTACGGTCTGTTCGCGGTGATGACGGTGGACCGGCCGGAGATCACCGTGGAGGGCTCGAACGACGGCGTGCACTGGGTGGAGTACCCGTTCCGCTACAAGACGTCGGGCGTGGACCGGCCGCCGCGCCAGGTGGCCCCGCACCAGCCCCGGCTGGACTGGCAGATGTGGTTCGCCGCGCTGGGGTCACCGCCCTCGTGGTTCCTGGCCCTGATGGAGCGGCTGCTGGAGGGCTCGCCGGAGGTGCTGGAACTCTTCGCGTCCAACCCCTTCCCGGAGCGTCCACCCCGGCTGGTCCGGGCGGTGCTGCACGACTACCGGATGACGTCCCGGGAGGAGCGCCAGCGCACCGGCGCCTGGTGGAAGCGGGAGCGGCGCGGGCTCTATGTGTCGCCGCTGACCCTCGCGCCCGCGTCGTCCGAGCAGGCGGGACGGCTGACCTGGTCCGTCTGAAACAGCGCCCGGGACTGGCGGGGGATGGGGATCGCTGGGTACGGTGCAAGGGCGATGGTGTCCGGTGCTTCCCCGTCATCCCTCATCTTCGGCAGGTACGCGGTGCTGCGCCGCGTGGCCGTGGGGGGCATGGGGGAAATCTTCCTGGCACGACAGGTGGGCGTCAGCGGCTTCGAGCGCCCCGTCATCCTCAAGAGCCTGCTGCCGGACCTGTTGGAGCATGACGGCTCGGTGGAGATGTTCCTCGACGAGGCCCGCGTCGCGGCGCACCTGAACCACCCGAACGTCGTGTCGCTGTACGAGGTCGGCGCGTGGCAGGGCACGTTCTACATCGCCATGGAGTACATCGAGGGCGAGAACCTGGGCCGCCTGGCGAAGGCGGCGCAGCGGGCCGGCACGCCGCTGCCCCACCGCGTCTGCGCGCAGATGATCCGCGACGCGGCGCTGGGTCTGGACCACGCGCACCACGCGCGCGACAGCCAGGGCGCGTCGCTGGAGCTGGTGCACCGGGACATCAGCCCGCAGAACATCATGGTGCGCCTGGATGGCCTGACGAAGGTGGTGGACTTCGGCGTGGCCAAGGCGACCATCCGCGCCAGCCGCACGCGCACGGGCGTGCTCAAGGGCAAGCTGCGCTACATGTCGCCGGAGCAGGTGCGCAACGAGCCCGTCTCCGGCACCAGTGACCAGTTCGCGCTCGGCGTCGTGCTGTGGGAGCTGTGCACGCGCCGGCCGTTCATCGACACGGACAACCCCGCGGAGGCCATGCGGCGCATCGCGCTGGCGGCGGTGCCCCGGCCCTCGCAGTTCGTGGAGGGGCTGTCGCCGCTGCTGGAGCAGATCATCCTGCGCATGCTCCACCGCGCGCCCGGGCAGCGCTTCGCCCGGTGCTCGGAAGTGGCGCGCGCGCTCCAGGCCTATCTGGATGAGGTGCCGGAGGCGCCGGGAGAGAGCGTCTCCGCGGTGGTGACGCGGCTGGTGGGGGACACGGTGCTGGCGCGGCTGCGAGACGCGGCCAGCGGCGAGCCCGGGCTGCCCCAGGTCCGCGAGCCCTCCAACGTGTCGTGCCCGCGCTGTGGCCAGGCCACCAGCGCCACCAACCGCTTCTGCCCCGCGTGCGGCAACTCGCTCACGCCCGCGTCCGGAGAGGCCTCGCCGAAGCTGTCGAGGACGCCGGTCTCCGGAGACGCCGCGCGCCAGCCTTCGCGGATGCCCCTGCTGCGCGAGCCGCCCGTGCACCTGGGCGACGAGGACGTCCCCGACGCGCCCACGGCCAAGGCGCCCGCCCGCCGCGACGACGGCGCCGTGCACGAGCCGCCCACCGACCCGACGATGGAGGTGCCCGCGCCGCTGGCCTCCGCCCTGGCCGAGCCGCCGTCCGCCACCACCTCCGGGGACGATGACGACGACGGGCCCCCGGCCCTGGGAGACGAGGCCCCGGGCCCCACGGTGAAGATCCGTGCGATGGCTGTCTCTTTTACACATCTCCGAGCCCACCAGACCGGAGCTTATCTCGTATGCCGTCTTTTGCTTGAAAAAAAAAAATTCTAATACCTCATAATCACATATGATATGCTCCTAGACATG
>NZ_RAWL01000638.1:0-3506 GCF_003668885.1 Corallococcus sp. AB049A
CTGTGGGGGCGTGGCGGAGGCGGTGGAAGACGGCGCCCGTGACGTGAGCGCCCAGGCCTGCCCTCCCGGAGTGGCGGCCCGAGTGGCGTCCCTCATGCCCCCGGACGCCGGGGGCTTCATGGGCGAGCTCACGAACGTCCAGGGGACGCTCTTCTTCGTCACCTCCACGTTCGACGCCGGCTCGCTCCTGTGGCGCAGCGACGGCACGGAGGCGGGCACTTTCCCGCTGAAGACGTTCCCGGGCCCTCCCGGCGTCTATCAGCCCCAGAACCTGGTCGCGGTGGGCAACAGGCTCTTCTTCCAGACCCGCACCGACGCCACCGGCAATGAGCTCTGGCTCAGTGACGGAACGGCGGACGGGACCCGGCTGGTCAAGGACATCACCCCTGGCGCGGAGGGCTCCGTGCTGACCAACGCCACGGAGCTCAATGGCCGCCTGGTGTTCTTCCGCTGGGTGCCGCTGCCGGGAGGCGGGGCGGGGCCGGAGCTGTGGCGGTCCGACGGCACCACCGCCGGCACGCTCCGGGTGCGCAACTTCACCAGCACCCCGGGCCTGGGCAACGACACCTTGAAGGTCAACAATGTGCTGCTCTTCTTCTTCTCCGAGGACACGGGCACCACGATGTGGCGCACCGACGGCACGCTGGCCGGGACCACCTCCGTCAAGCGGCTGGACGCGGGGCCCACCTACCTCTCGGAGGTGAGCCGCCCGGGGGAGACGCCGTTGTTCATCCTGGAGGATGGCCCCAACTCGGAGGTGTGGAGGACGAATGGCACCGCCTCCGGAACCGTCCGCCTGGACGCCTTCGGCAAGCGGGTGAGCCTGCTCGGGACGCTGGGCGCGTACGTCTACGTGACGTCCGTGGACAGCCCGGTGACGAAGCGGCTGCGCATCGACCGGCTCTCGCTGAGCGGGGATGGCAAGACGCACATCACCACCCTGCCCAACCCCTACGGGGCCTACGAGTACACCTATCCCTCCGCGAGGAGGGCCGTGGTCTCCGGCAACGACATCTACTTCAACCTGAGCATCGGGAGCGACGCCCCCGTGCCCACCGCCGTGTCGCTGTGGGCGACGAACGGAACGGCCGCGGGGACCCGCCAGCTCTTCGACAACCGCAATGTGGAGTACGGGTATGGCTACCCGCTGTTCGCCACCGGCACGGGCCAGGTCCTGTTTGGCGGCGCACCGGACCAGAACGGCCCCGCCTTCCCCTACTTCACCCGGGGCACCCCGGCGACGCAGGGACGGCTGGCGGACGCCCGGTTTCCCAATTCGTTCACCCGCGTGGGCTCGCGCATCTTCTTCACCGCCTTCGACGCCGCCGGTGAAGGCCAGCTGTGGTCCGCGCCGGCCACCTTCAGCTGCCCGCCCGGGCTGACCGAAGCGGCGGAGTCGCGTTGAGGTACACTCCAGCGCGCAAGCGCTGGAATGCCCTCCGACCTGCTGGAAATCTCAGACCTCATCGTCGACTACGACGTCGCGACACTCCAGCCCCGGCCGGTGTCGCGCTCCGCCGTGGTGGCGCGGCTCATTGAGAACGGACAGCGGGGCGCCGCGCGGCTCGTGCAGCGGCTTCCCGCGTCCAATGACACGCTGGACTTCGAGGCGTGCAGCCTGGCCCTGCTGCGCGCCCACATCGAACTGCAGCGGCTGAGCGAGGAGTTCCTGCAGGCGGACCGCCTCCGCTGGGTGTTGCTTCCGCTGCTGCGGACGCTTCGCGACGCCGGCGTGAAGCCTCCGCTGCGCATCGTCGACGTGGGCTGCGGGCTTGGCTACGCCGTCCGCTCGCTCGCGGCGCACGGGCGGCTGGGGCGCGACGTGGAGCTCATCGGCTGTGACATGAACGTGACGCTGATTGAGAACGCGCGGCGGCTCGCGGAGGAGGAATCCCTCTCATGCGAGCTCAAGGTCGCGAACGCGTTCCAGCTGGAGCAGCCCGGCCACATCTTCATCTCCACGGGCGTCCTGCATCACTTTCGCGGCAACGACCTGAACGCGTTCTTCGCCGGCCAGCGGCAGGGGCACGCGTTCGTGCACTACGACATCCAGCACTCGGTGCTCTCCCCCTGGGGCTCGTGGATGTTCCACCAGGCCCGCATGCGCGAGCCGCTCGCGCGCCATGACGGCGTGGTCTCCGCGCGGCGCGCCCATCCCACGCAGACGCTGCTGTCGGCGGCCCGCACGGAGACGGGGTTCAGCTGCGCGTCGCTGGACGGCGCCCGCGACCTCCTGGGCGCCATGCTCCGGCCCATGACCGCCACGCTGGGGACCCGCGCGGAGCTGTGGGAATCGCTCCTGGGCCAGCTGGGTCCGCTGCGCTCACGGCTGGGGCCCGCGCGATGAACGCCGTCCTGCCGGTGCTGCTCGCGCTGCTCTCCGTCACCGACGCCGCGTTCTGCGGCTTCCGCGTCGCCGCGGGCCGGGATGCCCGCATCTTCAAGGCGGACTACTACCGGTCCGCCATCCGCCGGGGGATGGGGCGCGGACTCTTCACGGCCGCGCTGGTGGGCGCGGGCATCGCCGGGGCCTGCCTGTTCTCACCGGGCCTGTTCCCCCAGCTGCTCGTCTGCGCACGGGCGATGCTCTGGGTGCTCCTGCCGTACGCGACGCTGACCCTGGTGGGCATGGGCGTCTGGGCCGCCGCGGAGGCCGACGCGCGGACCCTGGCGAGCGTGGTGGTCCTGGGACCATTCACGCTGATCCGCCCCTGGGTCATCGCCGCGGCGGCCGCTGTTGGCGCGTGGAAGGCGCCGGGCTTCACCGCCGCGCTCGTCACGCTCGCGGCCTGCGGCGCCCAGCTCGCGCTCGAGCCCTGGCTCAACGCCGGCATGCGTCCCCGCATCCCACAGGTGGGTCCGGCGAGACCGTGAAACACAAATCCGCGCGGGTTTCCTGACACTTCCAATCCCCCCACCCTGCCCTGGCTTGCCCGCTCCACGGTCCCTTCCTAGGATTCTGGGTTCCGCCGGATCCCCCCTCATCACCCCCTGGAGCCATCACCATGCGGTACACGCGCAAGAACATCTCCGAGCTGCTTGGCACCGTGCAGGGCAGCCCCGACGTCATGGGCTTCTGGACGTCCACCATCGGCGGCTACACGTACAACATCACCCCGTCGGCGGGCGGCAACATCCTCCAGGACATCTACAATCCCAATCACCGGATTTGCGAGGACGGCGGCCAGACCGCCTTCGAGGACGCGGCGCAGATCGGCTGCTACTAGCAGCGTC
Source organism: Corallococcus sp. AB049A (assembly GCF_003668885.1). Lineage (NCBI taxonomy): Bacteria > Pseudomonadati > Myxococcota > Myxococcia > Myxococcales > Myxococcaceae > Corallococcus > Corallococcus sp. AB049A. The sequence goes on from NZ_RAWL01000638.1 coordinate 3,235, forward strand.
CCCGCCACGCCACACCTGGAGCATTCCCATGCGTTACACGCGCAAGAACGTCAGCGACCTGTTGAGCTCGGTGCAGGGCAGCCCGGACGTCCAGGGCTTCGCCACCTCCAACTTCGCGGGCACCAGCTGGTCCATGGTCCCGTCCTTTGGCGGCGGCGTCGTCTGGCAGGCCACCTGGACGTATCAGTGGACCTGCGAGGACGGCGGCAGCGTCACCGCCGAGGACCGCTCCACGTTCGGCTGCGGGTAGTCCACCCCGCGCCGTCCTCCCC
>NZ_RAWL01000639.1:0-3502 GCF_003668885.1 Corallococcus sp. AB049A
GGCCGGTACGCGGCGTGGCCCGTGGCGCTCAGGCGCTCCGGAGCCAGGGCCTCGCGCTCGCCCAGCTGGCGCACCACCGCCACGGCGCGCGCGGCGGACAGCTCCCACGCGGTGGTGGCGGGGCCCCCGGGCGCGGCGGGCAGCACCTCGTCGGTGTGGGCCTCCACCGCGACGCGATGGTCGGACAGCGCGCCCCGGAACACCGCCGCGGCCTGCTTCAGCAGGGCGGTGCCCTCCGGCGTGAGCGACGTCGTGGCGGGGGCGAAGAGGAGCCGCTCGGACACGTCCACGCGCAGGGCGTCGTCCTCCAGCGCCAGGGTCACGTCGCCCGCCTTGAGCGCGTCCTGCAGCGGCCGGCCCAGCGCCTCGAGCGCCGCCTCGCGCCGCGTACGCTGCGCCTCCGCGCTCTTCGCCTGGAGCTCCGCCGCCGCGCCGCCCCACTCCTGCGCCTGCTGCTGACGCTCCAGCGCGCGCAGCCGCCGCTCCATGGCCTGACGCAGCGTCTGCAGCTGCGCGACGTGGGCTTCGGACTCGGCGGCCTCGTGCTCCAGCTGTGTACTGCGGGCCTCCAGCGCGCGCAGCGAGCGCGAGCCCAGCCACGCGCCCGTGGAGGCCACCACCACCGCGACGGCCAGCAGCCCCCAGGGCAGCCACCGCCAGCGTCCGAGCGCTGCCGTGGTTCGCGCGTCGTCCATGGCCCTGAAGGGTACTGGCCCCCCGGATGTGGGCGGCAAGGTGGGCGCCGTGCGACATGCGCCCGCCTGCTTTCAGTCCGGCGCCGTCCCGGACGGTTTCTTCCACCGGGGCAGGTGCAGGACGAAGCGCGAGCCGGGCCCGCCCTCCGGAGGCGCCTCCACGAACAGGTCGCCGCCGTGCGCGCGGGCCAGCTGCCGGGAGATGTAGAGGCCCAGGCCCAGGCTCGCCCTCGCGTGCTCGCCGGTGTTGCGCGCGAAGCGCTCGAAGACGCGCTCGCGCGCCTCCAGGGGGATGCCGGGGCCCCAGTCGCGCACGGCGATGACGGCCGTGTCCCCCTCGCGCTCCACGTACAGCTCCACCGGCAGGCCCGGCGCGTACTTCATCGCGTTGGTGAGCAGGTTCATCAGCACCTGCTCCACGCGCGGCCGGTCCGCCAGCGCCACCACCGGCGCGTCCGCGTGCACCACCGCCACGCAGCCCGCCGTGGCCAGCGCCTCCTCCATCCGCGCCACCAGCGCGTGCACCAGCGAGGACAGCTCCACCGCGCCCAGCTCCAGCGCCATCTGCCCCGTGCCCAGCCGCGCCACGTCGAACAGGTGCGCCACCAGCCGCGTCAGCCGGTCCGCCTGCCGCAGGGCCCCCTGCAGGCCCTGGCCCAGCCGCTCGGATTCATCCGACGCCAGCTTGTCCACCGTGCGCTGCAGCGAGGACAGCTGCAGGTGCAGCGCGGACAGGGGCGTGCGCAGCTCATGCGTGGCCACCGCCACGAACTCGTCGCGCGCGGCCACGGCCTGCTCCGCTTGCCGGTACAGCCGCGCGTTGTCCACCGCCAGCGCCGCGCGCCAGGCCAGGTCCTCCAGCTGCGACAAATCCCGCGTGCTGAAGCGCCGCGTGGGAGAGCACGTCGCCGCGCTCACGATGCCCAGCGTGCGCCCGCGCGCCATCAGCGGGACGACCATCACCGAGCGCGGCTGGAGCCCCTCCAGGACCTCCCGGTGCATGTCGTCGACGGCGAAGGCGCGCATGGCGGACTCGTCCACCTCGGTCACCAGCTCCGCGCGCCCCGTCTCCAGCACCTTGCGCAGCAGGGTCTGGGCGCCGGGCTGCGGCGCGTAGGGCATGGACTTCTCCAGCTGGGCCTGGAGCCGGCCGTTCCTGGCGCGGCGCTCCACGCGCTCCAGGTGCTGGCCGTCCTCGCCCAGCATGTCCACCAGGCAGTAGTCCGCCAGCTGCGCCACCACCAGCTCCGCCACGTTGCGCACGGTGGTGCGCCAGTCCAGGGACGTGGCCAGCCGCGTGGTGGCGTCCGTGAGGAAGCGCAGGTGCGTCTCCATGCGGCGCTGCTCGGTGATTTCGCGCACCACGCCGCCCACGCCCAACAGCTCCGTGCCGGAGCGCACGGGGAAGTACGTGGCCAGGAAGGTGCGCGGCTCCGGGCCCGCCACGTAGTCCACCGGGGTGTCCACCACGGCCACCTCCGACTCCAGCACCTGGCGCAGCAGGTCCTCGATGGGGCCGCCCGCCGGGCCCATCAGCTCGCGGGGCGTGAGGCCCAGGTGCTTCTCCAGGGGGATGCCGTTGTTCTCCGCGATGACCTTGTTGAGCTGCACGTAGCGCAGCTCCTGGTTCACGAAGCCCATGCCCACCGGAGACGCCGCGAAGAAGGACTCCAGCATGGCCGCGGACGCGTCCCGCTCGCGCAGGGCCTCGCGGGCCTCGCGGTACAGCCGGGCGCTCTCCACCGCCAGCGCCGCGCGGCGCGCGAACTCCGTGGCGTAGTCCAGGTCCCGCTTCGTGTAGCGGCGCGCGGGGGACGCGGAGACCAGGTTGATGATGCCAAAGCGCCTGCGCCCCACCGCCAGGGGCAGCAGCATGGACGAGCGCGGCGCCAGCGCCTCCAGCAGGTGGTGGTGCTCGGGCGACAGCGACACCGCGTCCAGCCACTGGGGCGTGATGTCCGAGACGAGCACGGGCTTGCCCCGCGCGAACGCCCGGCCGAGCGGCGTGTCCGAGCCGATCTTCGGCGGGAAGTGCAGGGTCTGGTCCAGCAGCGACTGCTTGCGCGGGTCCTTCGCGCTGAGCGCCAGCCGGTGCAGCGCGCCGTCCGGCCCCAGCACGTCCACCATGCAGTAGTCCGCCCACTCCAGCGTGGCCAGCCGCGCCACGGCCTTGAGCGTGGTCTCCCAGTCCAGGGACTCGGCGAGCAGCCGGGAGGCCTCGCTGACGAAGAACTCCGCGCGCTCGGTGGCCTTGCGCTCGGTGATGTCCACGTTGATGTTCACCGCCCCCACCAGCCGGCCCTCGCCCGAGTACAGCGGCGCCGAGGAGTTGAGGATGGTGCGGCGCGCGCCGTCCTTGCCAACGATGTCCACCTCCTCGTTGGAGACGGTCTGACGGCTCTTCAGGGTGCGGAACACGGCCCAGTCCTCGCCGCGCAGCCGCTTGCCGGTGCCGGGCCAGTACGCCTCGAAGCCGCCGAAGTTCTCCAGCTGCATCCGCGCCAGCGCGTCCTGGCCCCACAGTTCGCTCGCGGCGGCGTTGGCGGCGAGCAGGCGGCCCCCCGTGTCCACGATGACCACGCCCACCGGCAGCAGCTGCAACACCGTGCGCAGCCACTCCTGCGGCACGGGGGTGGACTCCGCCAGAAAGGTGCCAGTCGGCTCGGACATGAGCGCGGAGCCCCCCTCCCCCGCGGGAGATCCAAGGGTGGGGGTGGCAACGAAGCGGGACCACCCGGCCCGGGTTGGAACGGGCTTTCCGGGAGTTGGCACCGGCCATCCCCCGGGGGTGGGGCAGGGGGCTTGAT
>NZ_RAWL01000063.1:0-28169 GCF_003668885.1 Corallococcus sp. AB049A
CTCGCCTCCCCCGCCGCCTCCCCCCCCTCACGCGCGCGACGGGAATCACGGTGACCTCCGCCTGCTGGATGGGTTGGCCGAAAACGGAGCGCGCGGAGATGCTGTCGCGGGCCCGGTCGATGAGGTCGATGACGTCCATGGTCCAGAGATAGGCACGGTGGGATCGCGCGCCATCACACCCAGGCACCGAGCCGGGGCCTGGCTCGCTGTTACGGCGCGGTCCAGATGGCGGCGATGCCCTCGTTCTCCGTACCGCCTCCGCTGGAGTCGATGAAGAGGGACCGGATGCGCTTGGTGGATTGGATGCCAACGAACGCGAAGGCATTGGCGCCTGTCGCAAGCACCGCGTCGTCGAGGACCTCTTGAGAGGCATCCGTGAAGGTCAGCGTCACCTTGTGCTGAGCCAGACGGTTCGTGAGCAACTCCAGGCCCACGGCGGAGACGGGACGCAGGAAGGCAATCTCGAAGTCGTCCTCACCGACGGCGAGGAGCGTGGGCTTCACGGGCAGTGGGTTCGTGTTGCCGTGGTCCCAGCCGGGTCCCATGAAGCAGAGCCAGTCCTTGGCGCGAGGCGCCAGGACATTGACGGTGGGCGTGCTGGAGCCCCACGGCAGGTCCACGCCTGGCAGCGTCCTGACACAACTCGACGCGGCCCCCGAGGGATGGTCCGGATACGCGTCGAACGCGACCGCCGGAAACGCGAGCGGAGTGGCCCCGGTGGCCGCCGTGAAGTCCGCCTGCTGGGTGAAGACCTGGGCAAGGCCCTGCTGCTGCGTGCCAGGCGTCGCCGCCTCTTCGTCCGGCATCGGTGCACCGCACGAAACCAGGACTCCACTGCCTAGAATCCACATCGGCTTCCACGCGCTCATCGTCGCTGCTCCTCTCAAGACGTCTGGGTTCCGGATTGCGCTGCTCACACTGGGAGAGAAGTATCGCCAGGACAAGATTTCGGGCTTTGGCTTCGTGTCCACCTGCGCGTCCCCTAAGAGGCGAGGACGTGCTACCCCTGGCCCATGGACCGTTCCCGCCGCCCCGCCGCACTCTTCGAGTTTCCGCCTGGCACCGCCTTCACCTGGCACTCGGAGAGTGACGAGCCTGCCCCCACGCGCCTGTCGCCCGTGGATGACGCGCTCAGTGCGGACACCGCGCTCAAGCGCGTCCGCCGGGGCGAATTCCTGCGCTACACCGGCGACTTCCACAACGCGAAGCAGTTGCTGGGGGCGCTGGGCCGGCGGCTCGAACGGCCCTGGCAGGCCCGCTCACCGCTGGAGGCCTTCCGGGCCGAACGCCGCGCGCGGCAGGAGGAGCATGCGACGCTGTCTCGCATCGTCGTGGCGCTGGACCGCGGCTACCGCATGGAACTCGCGCGTGCGCCGGAGGTCGCGGAGGCGTGCCGGCAGGTGTGGGGCGAGCCGACGGCGGACTTCACCGTGGTGCCGCTCAAGCAGCTGCTCGGGATGCTCGGGGCCGCGGAGTGGCGGCGCAAGGGATTGGAGGTCCCGGGCCTGAAGGGGCTGCTCCATCCGCACTACGGCGTCTACCTGCCCACGCGCACGGACTACGTGGAGCTGCTGGCGGCGGGGCCGGACGTGAAGGGCAAGCGCGTCTTCGACGTGGGCACCGGCACCGGCGTGCTGTCCTTCCTCCTCCTGCAGCGCGGAGCGGCGTCCGCGCAGGCCACGGACTGCGACTCCCGCGCGGTGGCCTGCGCTCGCGAGAACGCGGAGCGGCTGGGCCTCTCGCAGCGCTTCCAGGTGACGGAGGCGGACCTGTTCCCGGAGGGAAAGGCGGACCTCGTCGTCTGCAACCCGCCGTGGATCCCCGAGCCGCCCAAGAACCGGGTGGACCGCGCGGTGTTCGACGAGGACAGCCAGTTCCTGCGGCGCTTCCTTGAAGGACTCCCCGCGGCCCTCACGCCGGGAGGAGAGGGATTGCTCATCCTGTCGGACCTGGCGGTGCTGCTGGGCCTGCGTCCGTCCGGGTGGCTCGAGGAGCAGTTCGAGCGTTGCGGCCTGAAGGTGGCCTGGCGGAAGTCCATCCCGGCGCGGCACTCCAAGGCGAAGGACAAGGCAGACCCCTTGCACGCCGCGCGCTCCCGGGAGGTCACCACCCTCTACGGACTCGTCCCCACCCGGCCTGCCTGACGAGTCGCGTCCTGGAACGCAGCGCCAGGCCCACGGTCCGTGCTTTGGTTCGCGCACCCCGACGGACCGGAGGCTCCCTGGTGAAAACGCTTCCCCTGCTTCCCCTGCTCTTCGCCTGTGTGGCGGCGCCCGCCGGCCCCGTGCTCGCGGCCGCGCCCCCTGCCCCGGTCCTCGCGGGCCTGGACGCGCTGTACCCGGACCTGGACGCGCTCTACCGCGACCTGCACCAGACGCCGGAGCTGTCACTCCAGGAGGAGAAGACGGCGGCGAAGCTGGCCGAGCGCCTGCGCAAGCTCGGCTTCGAGGTGACGCCGGAGGTGGGCGGACACGGCGTGGTGGCCCTGCTGCGCAACGGCAAGGGGCCCACGGTGATGCTCCGCACGGACCTGGACGGGCTGCCGGTGGAGGAGAAGACGGGGCTGCCCTACGCCAGCAAGGCGAAGGCGAAGGATGCGGCTGGAGCGGAGGTCGCGGTGATGCACGCGTGCGGGCACGACGTGCACATGACGTCTTGGATTGGCACGGCGACGCTGCTGGCGCGGACGAAGGACCGGTGGCGTGGCACGCTGATGCTGGTGGGGCAGCCGGCCGAGGAGATTGGCGCCGGGGCCCGGCAGATGCTGGCGGATGGCCTGTTCAAGCGCTTCCCCAAGCCGGACTTCGCCGTGGCCCTGCACACCGCGGCCACCGCCCCGGCGGGGACGGTGCGGTTCACCTCGGGTTATGCGCTGGCGAGTGTGGACTCGGTGGACGTCACCCTCCACGGCAAGGGCGGACACGGTGCGTACCCGCACACCACCGTGGATCCGGTGGTGATGGCGGCGCGAACCATCCTCGCGCTGCAGACACTCGTCAGCCGGGAGAAGAGCCCGCTGGAGCCGGCGGTCATCACGGTGGGCTCCATCCACGGTGGCACCAAGCACAACATCATCCCGGACGAGGTGCGCCTGCAGCTCACGGTGCGCACGTACAAGCCGGAGGTGCGCAAGGCGCTGCTGGCCGGCATCGAGCGCGTCGCCAAGGCAGAGGCGATGGTCTCCGGAGCGCCCCGGCCCCCCGACGTCAAGGTCACCGAGGGCACGCCCGCGACCTTCAATGACCCCGCGCTCACGAAGCGGCTGGTGGACTCGGTGGGCAAGGTGCTGGGCGAGAGGAACGTCAGCGAGACGCCGTCCGTCATGGGCGGAGAGGACTTCTCCGAGTACGGCCGCGCGGGCGTGCCGTCCGTGATGTTGTGGCTGGGCATCACCGAGCCCCAACGCTTCGCCGAGGCCAAGGGCTCGGAGGAGGCGCTGCCCTCCCCGCACTCACCCCTCTACGCGCCGGACCGCGAGCGCGCGCTGCGCACCGGCGTCACCGTGCTGACCACCGCCGCGCTGGAGCTGCTGGGCACGCCCTGAGGGATGAAGACCAGGCTCGTCGACTACTTCCGCCGCATCGCCCCTCTGTCGGACGAGGAGGCCCAGGCCATCCTGGACAGCATGGTGGTGAAGCGCTGTCCCAAGGGCACGCACCTGCTCATGGCGGGACAGGTCTGCACCGAGGCCTACTTCGTCCTCCAGGGCTGCGTCCGCCAGTACTCGGTCGTCGACGGTGAGGAGCGCAGCAACGGGTTCTTCACCGAGGACGACTGGGTCCTCTCGATTCACAGCATGATGAACCAGACCCCGGCGGAACACTTCTGGGTGTGCGCGGAGGACACCACGGTGGTGGTGGGCACCGCTCAGCGCGAGGGGGACCTGTATCGGCGCTTCCCTCGCTTCGAGAGCATCTCCCGGCTGGTGATGCAGAAGGTCCTGGCCGAGCAGCAGGAGTGGTTCGCGTCCTACCTCACGGACACTCCGGAGCAGCGCTACCTCAAGCTGTCGAAGATGCGGCCGGACATCCTCCAGCGGATTCCGCAGTACCAGCTGGCCAGCTACATCGGCGTGAAGCCCGAGTCGCTGAGCCGGATCCGCAAGCGGCTCGCAACGCGTGGCAAGCCGGCTACGTGACCGTCCGGAAGCCCCGGAGGATGAGCCAGCTGCCGAGGAACAGCTCGAACAGGCCTCCAGGTCCGGAGAAGATCATGCCGTACGGCAGTCCGAAGATTTCGAGCACGGACCCCACCGACAGGAGCCCGTAGCCCACCGCGCCCACCAGCGGGAGGAACGCGGGAAGCCGCTGGGAGCGGTGCAGCGACAGGAAGGCCGCCGCGCTGCCGACCCCCAGGATGGTCATCGCCAGCTGGTACGCCCAGACGTTCCCCTGGGAGAGCAGCCTCAACAGCATCCCCCCCTCCGGCGTGGTGGAGTCTCCGAGCTGAAGGATGCACAGCAGGAACACCACGCCGACGACGAAGGTCAGCGCCTCCATCACCCGCGTGCAGACGTACGCGATGGCGATGCCTGGGCTCCGCTCGCGGAGGATGGGGAAGAACAGCACGCCAATCCCCACGACCATGAGGGAGTTCAACACGAGCAGCAGCGCCCCCCCGACGAACAGGGCCCGCTGCCCGGCCAGCTGCTCCGGCTGCTTCAGGATGGAGGTGACGAGCGCGGTGCCCAGGCCGTAGGCGAGGAACGGCAGGAGGAAGAGGGCTCCCAGGGCGCGGGAGTGAAGGCGGGTGATGCGCATCACGAGGGCTCCAGAACGTTCGGTGACGTCATGGCCTGGAGAGTAGAGAGCCCCCGCCCTCCCCCGCATTGACGAGGGTCAATAACCGTTCCGGAAGAACGCGGTCAGCTTGTCGAAGGGGATGAGGCCGACCCGGTCGTAGAGGTCCACGTGGCCCGCGCCAGGGACGATGACCAGCTCCTTGGGCTCGCCGGCGAGCCGGTAGGCCTCTTCGCTGAACTCACGGGAGTGCGCGTTCTCCCCCGCGATGAAGAGCATGGGCCGGGGGGAGATCGTCTCGATGTCCGTGAACGGGTAGAAGTTCATGAACTTCGTGTTGCTGCTCAGCGTCGGGTGCGTCGTGGTGTTCGGGCTGTGTCCGCGCGCCGTGCGATAGAAGTCGTAGAACTCGCGATCGATCGCGGTGGATTGGTCATTCAGCGCTTCGGGCGTCCCGCTCGTGTATTTCGTTTCGCCGCCCGCGAACTCCACGTCGCGCTGTAGCGCTGCCGCCTCGAGGACCTTCTTTCGCTGCTCCAGGGTCACTGAATGCCTGAGCCCGTTCCGGTTGGCGGCGCCCATGTCATACATGCTGACCGTCGCGATGGCCTTGATGCGCGGATCGATCTTGGCCGCGCTGATGACGAAGCTCCCGCTTCCGCAGATTCCGATGGCCCCCACCCGCTCCCTGTCGACGAACGGCTGGGCGCGCAGGAAGTCCACCGCGGCGCTGAAGTCCTCGGCGTAGAGGTCCGGCGCGACGACGTTGCGGGGTTGGCCCTCGCTCTCGCCCCAGAAGGACAGGTCCAGGGCCAGGGTGACGAAGCCCTGCTCCGCCATCTTCGTGGCGTACAGGTTCGCGCTCTGCTCCTTGACCGCGCCCATGGGGTGTCCGACGACAATCGCCGGTGTCTTCGCGTCACGCTGGAGGCCCTTGGGAACGAACAGGTTCCCTACGACCTCCTGCTTGTATTGGTTCTTGAAGCGGACCTTCTCCACGGTGACCTGGTCGCTCGTGTAGAAGTTGTCCGCGCCCTGAGAGGTGTCTCCAGACGCGAGCACCCCTTTGGATGGCGATGCGCAGGCCATCAGCCCGCAGAGTGAACCCAGCAGCAGAAGTGCCTTCATTGTCTTCCTCCTCATTTCGACGCCCGGATGGCCAGAAGGGCCCCGCCCCCGAGCAGCACGGCGCTCACCACGAACGTGCTCTGGTAGCCGCTCCGGTCGAACAACAGGCCTCCCAGTGAGGCACCCACGGTGATGGCGAGCTGGATGGCCGCGACCATGAGGCCGCCTCCCGCCTCCGCGTCGCGCGGCAGCGTGCGGCTGAGCCACGTCCACCACGCGACCGGCGCCGCCGTGCCGATGAGGCCCCACCCCGCGAGGAGGACGCCGGTGGCCGCGAGTGACTGGCCGAAGACGACGAGCGCGAGCGCGATGACGGCCATCGCCACCGGCGCGGCGATGAGCACCGCGGACAGCCGCCGGACCACGAGGAAGCCGATGAGGTACGTGCCCAGCAGCCCCGCGGCCCCCATCCCCAACAGGATCAACGAGAGGGTGGACACCCCGACCCGCGTGACGGTCTCCAGGAACGGGCGCAGGTACGTGAAGAGGGCGAACTGGCCCATGAAGAAGAACGTGACCGCCAGGATGCCCCACCGCGCCTCGGGGCGCCGGAGGATGGCGAACGTGCTCGGAGGCGGCGCGGCGCGCTCCGTGGGCATCGAGGGCAAGGTGAGGTACTGCCACACGAGCGTGATGGCCGCGAGCGGAACGACCGCGAAGAACGCGCCCCGCCACCCGATGTACTGCCCCAGGAAGCTGCCGAGCGGCGCCGCGATGGTGGTGGCCAGCGCGTTGCCTCCATTCAACAGCCCGAGCGCGCGCGGCACCTCTCCCTGGGGGACCAGCCGCATGACGGTGGCCGTGGACAGCGCCCAGAAGCCGCCGATGACGACGCCGATGAGCGCACGCCCCAGCATGAGCACGGCGAAGTTGGGCGCGAAGGCCGTCACCAGGCCCGAAGCCAGCATGACGCCGGTGAGGCCGAGCAGCAGCCTCCGGCGGTCAACGGACCTGGCCGCGGACGCGATGAAGAGGCTGGTCAGCACGGCGAAGAGACCGGACACGGAGATGGCCTGGCCGGCGCGGCCCTCGGTCAGGTGAAGGTCCGACGCGATGGGCGTCAGGAGGCTCACCGGCATGAACTCGGACGCGATGAGCGTCGAGACGCACAGGGTGAGCGCGAAGACGGCGCTCCATGCCGCGGAGCGCGGGGCCGGCGCCACGGAGGCGCCAGCGAGTGGGATGGACATGAGGCTCCCTCGAGGTTGTCGGGCGCGCTGGAGGCCTCGACGTCCGCGGGCCCGTGCCCTGCGTGTCGTGCCCGCTGAAGCAGCGGCGCCTGGGAGAAGAACTACGCGGCGCGCCCCTTGGGAGCTAGATGGCGGGGACCGAACGGGCCGTTAAGCAGGAGTTGATGGTGGCCCGGCGCTGTTGCCTCCAGGGGAGCCCCTGAGATGAAGACGGTCCTCTTCCAGCAGCTCCACGTGTTCCTCGCCGTCGCGCGGCTCCAGAGCTTCCGGGGCGCCGCGCGCGAGCTGGGCGTCTCCACGGCGGCCGTGAGCCAGTCCGTCCGGCAGCTGGAGGAGCAGCTGGGCGTGGTCCTGCTCCTGCGCACCACCCGCAGCGTGGCCCTGACGGACGCGGGGCGGCGGCTGGTGGAGGAGGCCGGCCCGGGGCTCGCCCAGGCGGCCGCCGCGCTTCACGGCGCCTCGGCCGAGCCCGGGGAGGTCGTCGGACGGCTGAAGCTGTCCGTGCCCCGCGCGGCGGTCGCCCTCGTCATCGCGCCCGTGCTGCCAGCGTTCCGGGCGCGCTACCCGCGCGTGGAGGTGGACGTCGTCGTCGAACAGCGCCTCGTCGACATCGTCGCGGAGGGCTACGACGCCGGGGTGCGGCTGAGCGAGACCATCGAGCGCGACATGGTGCAGGTGCGCCTGACGGACGCCTTCCGCTTCGTCGTCGTGGCCGCACCGGCCTACCTCCAGAAGCACGGCGCGCCGGAGCGCCCCGAGGATCTGCTCCAGCACGAGTGCATCGTCCTGCGCTCCCAGACGACCGGGACGCCCTATGCCTGGGAGCTGGAGCGCGAAAGCAAGACCTGGCGCATCCCGGTGAAGGGCAACGTCGCCACCAACGACGAAATGGCCGGCGTGACGTTCGCCCTGGAGGGCCTGGGGCTGGCCTACGTCCAGGAGCCCGCCATCCAGGAGCTGCTGGACTCCGGACGCCTGGTGCGGGTGCTGGAGGACTACGCGGCCACCGTGCCGGGCTTCTTTCTCTACTCCCCCAGCCGCGCCCAGCGCTCGAAGCCCCTGCGCCTCTTCATCGAGGCGGCGAAGGAGCTGGCTGGGAGGAAAGGCTGACGCGATTCCCGCGAACCTTTTTCGCCGGCCGGTTCCTTTCTTCCCGTCAGCACTTCGTGGCGAGCGAGGCTCGCGGGAGATGGGCGCATGTTCGAGTTCTTCATGTCGGGGGGCATTGCCATGTACCCCACGCTGCTGTTCGGATTCCTGCTGGTGGCCTGCAGCATCCTCTTCCTGTTCCGGCCCGAGCCGCGCTACCTCGCGTCACTCCTCGGCCTGGGCGCGACGACGGGCTCGGCGGGCATGCTGGGCTTCTGTCTGGGGCTGATGAACTCCTTGCGCTACCTGCACCTCGTGCCTCCCGCGGAGCAGTTCCAGATCGCCGCCCTGGGCTGCGAGGAGTCACTGCATCCCCTGGTGCTGGCGCTCGTCCTGCTCGTCATCGCCGGCCTCTTCGTCTCCATCGGTGCCGTGCGCGCGATGGGGCTGTTCCACAGGACTCCCGCCTCGTAGCCCTTGAGCGCCCATGCCATCGGACGAGGCGTTGTACGAATCCCTGTTGGGCGGAGACCTGAAGGCCTTCGACGCGCTCTACGCGCGCTACGAACGGCACCTCTTCGGGTTCATCCGCAAGCACCTGGAGGACACCCACGAGGCGGAGGACGTGCTGCATGAGACGTTCATGGCCATCCTCCGCGACCGGGCCGGAGTCCGCTCCGCCCAGAGCTTCCGCGCGTGGCTCTTCCAGGTCGCGCGCCACCTCTGTCTCAACCGCCACCGCTCCGCCCGCCGCGCACTGCGGGCGCTGGAGCGCGAAGCCGGCTCACCGGAAGCGCCCAACCCCGGCCCCGAGCACGCCCTGGAGCACCAGCAGACGCGGGACGCCCTGCGCGAGGCCGTGGCCCGGCTCCCGCTGGAACTGGGGGAGCTCTACGCCCTGCGCACCCAGGGCATGTCCTACGCGGAGATGGCCGACGTCCTGGGCCTTCCCCTGGGCACGGTGAAGTCCCGGATGCACGAACTGGTCAAACAGCTGCGCGAGGAGATGCACCCATGAGCTGCGACACGGTGGCCCCCGGCCTGGTGGCCTATCACTTCGGCACCCTGCCCCCCGAGGACCGGCAGGCCGTCGAGGAACACCTGCCCGGCTGCGGCAGGTGCCTGCGGGAGTTCATCGCCCTCAAGCGCGACCTGGAGACGAGCGAGGAGGGCCCCCTTCCCTCCACGCAGGCCCGGGACCGCCTGCGGCTGGCCGTGGCGCGTGAGCTGCGTCCCCGGGCCGTCACCCGCACCTGGAGCCGGTGGGAGCGGCCCCTCGCGCTGGGAGGCGCCCTGGCCGCGCTCGCCGCCGCCCTGTTCGTGACCCACCAGGCCTCGGTTCGCCAGGAGGTGCCCCCCAGGGCCCTCTCCCAGGTGGAGCAGGGCCGCACTGGAGGTCGCTGAAGCCCCTGCGGAGGATGGCTCTCCGGTACAGTGTGGTACGAAAGATCCAGTTCTGGAACCGGAGGTCGCGTTGAAGTTGTTTCGAGTGTGTCTGACTTCGTTGCTGGTGTTGGCCGTCGCGTGCGGCGATTCGACTTCTCCGGAGGCGCCCGACGCCGGGCAGCCCCGGCCGGACGCGGGCGTCGGAGTGCCGGACTCCGGCTCCGAGCAGGACGACGCCGGCACCGAGCCGGACGACGCGGGCTCGGAGACCCCGGACTCCGGTACCGGGACGCCTGACTCCGGCACGGAGCCCACCGATGCGGGCTCAGGGACGACCGACGCGGGCACCGGGACGGACGCGGGTTCCGAGCCCACCGATGCGGGCACCGAGCCCACCGACGCGGGCTCCGGGACGGACGCGGGCACCGAGCCCAACGACGGGAACGTCATCGACAACGGCGGCTTCGAGGCGTGGCCCAACGCGCTTCCGGCGCTGTGGTCCGGCAGCACGTCGGACATCGCAGAGGTGCAGAAGGTCACGACGCAGGCGTTCGAGGGCGTGAACGCGGCGCGGCTGATCAACACCTCGGGCACCCACAGGCGCTTCAGCACCGCGGCGAAGTCCATGCCCGCGGGCAAGTACTCCTGCACCTACCAGGCCCGGGGGACCGGCGACGTCCGCAACGCCTTCTTCGACACGGACTACTCCAGCTACTCGGCGTACAAGTCCATCAGCGGCCAGACGTGGACCCAGGTGACCTACAACTTCAACCTGGCCAGCTCCGTCTTCGACACCTTCGAGCTCATCTTCAGCGTCCGGAACACCACCGGCGAGCATGTGGTCATCGACAACGTCCGCTGCGTGCGGGCCCCCGAGGCGTGCGATCAGATCAGCTGCGAGGAGTGGGCGCGCTGTGACAACGCCACCGCGACCTGCCAGCCGCTCTCCGGCCGCTGCGACGACGCGTCGGACTGCCGCGAGTGGCAGGCCTGCGATGCCACCCACACCTGCGTGACGGCAGCGGACCGCTGCACCCGCCACGCGGATTGCGCGGGGACCCCGGAGACGCCGCTCTGTGACACCGCCTCGCACCTCTGCATCGAGGGCGACCCCTGCGCCGGTGTCACGTGCAACAACCCGGCGACGAGCTGCAACCCGTCCACGGGCGTGTGCGAGCTGGCCGAAGGGGCCTGCTTCACGACGTATGACTGCAAGGGCGCCCTGCCCGCCTGCGACCCGGCCACCCGCCGCTGCGTCGCCGCCGAGCACTCCGCGAACATCCTCCGCAACGGCGGCTTCGAGAGCTGGAGCACCCGGGCCATCCCCTACTACGGGAACAACTACGTCCCGGATTACTGGTACGGCCTGGACAACGGCATCACGGACCCGGGCTCGGAGATCAAGCCCTCGCGGCTCGCGCGCTACACGAACGCGGTGCACGGCGGCTCGGCGGCGCTCCAGTTCGTGGTCCCCATCCAGACCGCGGAGCGCTTCACGACCGAGAAGTTCAACGTGGCGGCGGGCAACTACTCCTGCTCGTACCGCGTGCGTGGCCACGGCAGCATCCGCCACCGCAGCTATTCGAGCGGCGGCTGGAGCCCGCAGACGGACTTCATCACCGTCGACAGCGACGAGTGGCAGCCGGTGTTCTTCAAGTTCACCGGCAACGTGCGCGACTGGCGCCTGTTCTTCTATCCCAGCCGCAGCGTCGCCGACCGCGACCACCTCCAGGTCGACGACGTCGTCTGCACGAAGGACTAGCGGCTGACGGGAGGCGATGCCGTGTCGAGCGGCATCGCCTCGCGGGGGGACCTTCCATGGCTCGCGCGGCCCGGCTTCTGGAGCTCATGCAGGCGCTGCGACGGCACCGCGCGCCCGTGTCCGGCGTGGACCTGGCGCGGGAGCTGGGCATCTCCCTCCGCACGCTCTACCGCGACATCGCGACCTTGCAGGAGCAGGGCGCGGACATCCGCGGTGAAGCCGGCGTGGGCTATGTCCTGCGCCCCGGCTTCACGCTGCCGCCGCTGAACTTCTCCGTGGATGAGCTCGAAGCCCTGGTGCTCGGCTCGCGCTGGGTCGCGGTGCGAGGCGATGCGCGCCTGGGAGCGGCCGCCGGCAACGCCGTGGCGAAGATCCGCGCCGTGCTGCCCGCTGAACTTCGTGAGAGCGTCGACGCGGCGACGCTGACGGTCCCGGCCTTCACGACAGCGGAGCCTGCCAAAGTCGACGTGTCCGTCATCCGCGCCGCCATCCGGAAGGAGGAGACGCTGTCCATCTCCTACCGCGACACCTCGGGGGCCCACACGCAGCGCACCATCTGGCCGCTGCTCATCGGCTTCTTCGAACGGGTGATGGTCGTCCCCGCGTGGTGTGAGCTGCGGAAGGACTACCGGGCGTTCCGGGTCGACCGCATCCTCGCGGTGGAGGCCACCGGGGCGCGCTATCCGCGCCGCCGCGCTGAAATGGTCAAGGAGTGGCGCGCCCGGCAGCCGCCGCTCACTGCTGCCAGAAACTGACACCTCGCGGGCGCATGAATGCTCCGTCCCCACAAGGAGCGTCTGATGCGAACGCTGAACTACCTGCTGTTGCCCGTCCGGTCCCCGCGCGAGAGCGCGAAGCTCTACACCCGGCTGCTCAGCCGGGAGCCGGTCGAGAACTCGGAGACCTTCGTCCTCTACGTGCTGCCCACGGGCCTGAAGGTGGGCCTCTGGGTCGCCAGTGAGATGGAGCCCAGGCCCAAGGCTCCGGGAGGGCTCGAACTCGCGTTCACCGAGGAGAGCCGCGAGGCCGTGCTCCAGACCTATACGGAATGGACGAAGCTGGGGCTCAAGGTGCTGCAGGAGCCCACCGACATGGACTTCGGCTTCACCTTCGTCGTCGAGGACCCGGATGGCCACCGCCTCCGCCCGTTCGTCCTCGCCGCGAATCCGCGCTGACGTTTGGTCCGCCGGCCAGGCTCACGGTACGTTCTGGAGGCGACTCCGAAAGGATGCCTCCATGACGAAGAAGCTCGTGGTCCTGGCTGTGTTCGCTGTCTGGATGGGCGGATGCGCGAAGCGAAACGCCCCAGCGCCCGTGCCAACGAACGGACTGGAGCTCTGGCTCCGCGCGGACACGGGCGTCGTCGCGGAAGGGGGCCGCATCTCACGGTGGCAGGACCAGAGTGGCCATGGCCGCGATGGCGTCATGGCCAACGCGCCGAGGCAGCCCGCGCTCGTCGCCTCCACGTTGAATGGCCTCCCGGTGGTGCGCTTCGAGGGCGCTCAATCGCTCTACCTGAAGGAGCCCGTCTCGCCGGAGGCGTTCACCATTCTCGTGGTCGGGAAGAACAACAACCCCGAAGACACCTTCAGCATGATCCTCGGGCCCGGCGGCAACTTCCCCAACAACCAGCTGCGCTGGGAGAACGGCGGTGAGGTGCTGGCCGTGGGCACCGGGAACGGACTTCCCGCCGTGACGACGGCCGTGGGCGACACGCGGGCCTACCATCTGCTGACGGCCCGCTATGACGGCGCCACCCTCACCGTTCACATGAACGGCCGCCTCGCCGGGAGCCACCCCGTCAAGGCGCAGGGCTCGTGGGTCCTGTCCCAGGTCGGGGCGTATTTCAGCCAGCACTACGCCGAGGCGGACCTGGCGGAGGTGCGCATCTACAGCCAGGCCTTCCCCGCCGCGGACCTTGCCTCCGTGGAAGCCGAGCTCAAGAGCCGGTACGCGTTGCGATGATCAGCTGACGTGGAAGGGAATCTGCCGTTCGAATTCGCGGCTGGGGACTCCGATGACGGAGTACGCCGGGGACTGGATGGGCGGCATGGTGCGCAGGATGCGGCGGTGGAACGTCGGGTAGGTGGCCTTGAACTTCCCCTCGTTCCACACGCGCAGCAGGTTGGCCGTGAAGAGGCCGTTGTGCACGCCGTCGCTGGAGAGCTGGTTGTCCTGGCAGCCGGAGATGAGCAGCACCGTGGCCTTGAGCGTCAGCCTCGGGTCGTCCTTGGGCAACCCCTTCAGGATGGCGTCGTACATCGCCTTGTTCTGGCGGTACGTCCTGTGCTCGATGCCCTGGGGCATCTCCTTGAACTGCCGCTCCGAGGCCTCCGTGCTGCGCATGGAATCCGCCAGCAGCTGCAGGCTGCCGCTGTTGCGCAGGGCCGCGTAGGCCACGCTGCTCACCGAGCCGCTGTGGCAGCTGTCGGAGAGCATGAAGACCCGCACGCCCGCCTTGAGCTTCCCCATCGCCTGGTAGATTTCGTCGTCGACCAGCTCCCCGTCATACAGACACCACGTCTCGTCCAGGCCGTCGTCCTCGTCGCCGTTCAGGTCGGGGAGCTGGCCGCCGTGCCCGGAATAGGTGAAGATCAGCAGGTCCCCGGCCTGGAGCACCGACGCCGCCTCGCCCAGCTCCGCGAGCACCGCCGCTCGCGTGGCGTCCTTCGTCAGGAAGGGGCGGATGCGGCTGAAACTCTGCGCCTTCGCGATGGCGATCATGTCCTCGGCGTCCGCTTCGCACGCCTGCAGCTGGCCGTCCCAGCCCGCGTAGTGATGCGGATCCACCGCGTTCAAACCGATGTTGATGGAATATCCCTGCGCCATGACAGTCCTTGCCTCCTCCATCCACGGTGGAGACTCGTGCTCGGGATGTCAGGAAGGAGGCGGGGCGCGCCGCGTTCTTCCGGCCCTTCCCCTGCCGGGAGCCTGGGGCTCGCTCCCTCCGCCCCCATTCGGACCGCGTCCCCTATAGTCCTCCCATGAAGGACGCTCCCGCCCCGCTCCGCTCCATCGTCGCTTCGCCCCTGACGCCGGAGGGCTTCGCTCCGTTTGGAGACGTCGTGTCCGCCGGACTCAAGAGCGGCGCTTCGGCGAACCAGGGCACCGCGGTGCGCTTCGACTGGTCCGCCAGACTGGAGAATGGCCGGACGGGGGCGAAGCCCAACCTCGCGGTGTTCCGCTCCGTGCCGCAGCCGCTGCCGTTCACCGTGAAGCTGCTGGAGCACCATCCCCAGTCCAGCCAGGCGTTCCTGCCCATGCGCTGCTCGCGCTTCCTGGTGTGCGTCGCGCCGGCCGCGCCCTCCGGCGGGCCCGACCTGGAGGGGCTTGTCGCCTTCGTCTGCGGCCCCGGCCAGGGCGTGAACTACCACCGGGGCGTGTGGCACCACCCCATCATCGCGCTCGATACGCCAGCCGAGTTCGCGATGCTGGCGTGGGAGGACGGGAGCGCGGAGGACTGCGTGGTGCGGCAGTTCTCCACGCCCGTCTCCGTCATCGTCAGGGATTGAGCTGACGCGCGAGCCACGCGCGCCACTCCCCGGCCGTTTCGTACTTCTCTCCGGAGAGCTGCTTGAGCACCAGGACCGCCGGGTCGCGGTTGATGGGCAACTGGAGCGCGGACATCGCGACCAGCGTCTCTCCCAGCTTCTGGATGAGCTCCGCCCGCTGCGCCTTCAGCTCCTGCGGCGGCAGGTCGTCCAGCAGGTACGTGAGCAGGTAGGTCGCCTTGTTGCGGTCCGTCGACGTGGGCAGGAGCACCGCGTCCGCCACCACGGACGTGTGCAGCAAGGGCTGCGTCGCGGCCTGCTGCGTGGCCGTCAGCACGCGCAGCACGTTGTTGCGCACCTGCTCATCGGGATCCCGGATGAAGGGCCGCACCCGCTCGACGGTCTCCAGGGCCGTGGGCGCATACGCGAGCAGGTAGGCGGCGGCGGCTCGCTTCGGCGCGTCCGCGTCCTCGCGCAGGACCGTGGTCAGCGCGTCCAGGTGCTCGGGCACCTTCTCGATGAACTCGGGCTCGTAGGCCGCCAGGTCCGGATGGCCAAACCCACCAATGCAATGCGCGACCTTGCAGCTGGAGTCCTCCGCGAGCATGCCCTGCAACTGGAGACGGTTCAGGCGCGGCTGATACTCACGCCACCGGGCAATCAATCCCTCCGGATCCGGGGGATGGCCCTTGGGTGGGGCGAGGAAGCGGAGCCGGGCCGCGGCATCTTGCGCGTCCACCATGTCCACCACCACGAAGGCGGAGCCCTTGAACTCCTCGGCGAAGAACAGGGTCATCCCCGTCCGGGCGAAGACGAGGTTGTACTGCTCGCGCAGGAGCTGTTCCTTCTGCCGGAAGACCGCGGCGCTGTGGATGATGGGCTTGCCCACCTCCAGCCCCAGCACCTGACGGACAACCTCCCGGTCCACCCTTCGCGAACCGAACGCATCGATTCCCGTCAGGATGAACGTCGGGAACGGAGGCTCGGAGGCCTGCTCCAGGTTGGCGCGGGCCTTCGCGACGATGCCGCTCCACTCGGGCAGCGGGCGCAGCGCCGCCAGCTCCGGGTTGTATTCCAGGTGGACCGCGTCGGAGTAGCCGCCCTGGACCGCGCGCTTGAGCACCTCCATCGCCGCGTCCGCGTGGCCCGCGAGCGAGGCGCACCCCGCCGCGCGGTAGAAGGACGCCACCCGGTCCGGACCCACCATGCTCGCCTCGCCGGAGGCGCGGAAGCGCTCCTCGCACCGGTTGAAGTCCAGCGCGTCATAGGCCTGCTCCGCCTCCGCCGAAAGCTGCTGGGCCTCCTCGTCCGGGTCCGCCGGCTTCGGCGCATGCGCACAGCCCGCTCCCAACGCGACCACGCCCAGCGCCATCACGAATCGCATCTGGACCAACCTTTCGAGAAAGCGCGTATCTCATGCAAGCTGCGAGCAGGTTTCAAGGAGCGCCAAGCCATGGCCAATGCCATCTCGAAGACCGCGTACTACACCCTGGCGTGCCGGGCGGAGGACGCGCGCAAACCCCGGCCGCTGTGCAATGACACCTTCGCCTTCCGCTTCATGGATGACGAGGCGCGGCAGGTCTGGGCCCGCTTCCAGTCCTTCGACCGGGCCAACGCCAGCAACGCCGCGAGGCATCAAGTCATCGACGCGCTGGTGCAGGAGGAGCTGGACCGCGAGCCCAACGCGCGCGTGGTGGTGCTGGGCGCGGGCTTCGACACGCGCGCCTACCGCCTTCACGGAGGCCGGTGGCTGGAGGTGGACGAGCCCGCCATCCTCACGCACAAGGACGCGAAGCTGCCGGTGACGGAGGCGAAGAACCCGCTCGAGCGCCTTCCCATCGACTTCGCGTCGGAGTCGCTGGCCCAGAAGCTGGAGCCCTACAGAGACGCCCGGCGCACGCACGTCATCATCGAGGGCGTGCTCATGTACCTGTCCACCGCGCAGCGCCGGGACATGCTCGCGGTGCTCCGGGACGTGTTCCCCCACCACGCCGTGTACTGCGACCTGATGCGCGAGAGCTTCCAGCGCGAGTACAGCCGCGACCTGCACGCGGTGCTCGCCAGCATGGGCGCGTCCTTCCAGGACATGTCGGACACACCGGAGTCCGTCTTCCTGGAGACGGGCTACTCGGCCGTGTCCTCCACCTCCGTGCCCCTGCGCGCGCTGGAGCTGGCCGGCAAGCGCGTCCCGGCCTTCATCGTCCGGCGGTTCATGCAGCCGGTCCGCGACGGCTACCGCATCTGGAAGTTCGAGCGGCGCTGACGCCTCACTTCGCCTTCGGCGCCGAGGGGACCTGCCCCAGCGCCACGCTGCCCAGGATGAGCGCGCCCGCCACGCCCATGGTGGGCGTCAGCTGCTCGCCCAGCAGCAGCCAGGCCCAGGTCAGCGCGAACAGCGGCACCAGGTAGGTGACGACGGCGGCGCGCGGCGCGCCGATGCGCTGGATGAGGCGGTAGAACACCGCGTACCCGAAGCCGGTGCAGACGATGCCCAGGGCCGCTCCCGCCAGCCAGGGGCGCAGGCCGATGGACTGCGTGGGCCACGTGGCCACCGCGAAGGGCAACAGCAGCACCGCGCCGCAGCCCAGGGTGGCGGAGGCGACCGCGGCGGCCGGCAGTCCGGAGAAGTGGCGGCGCACCAGGTTCCCGCCAATGCCGTAGAGGAACGCGCCCGTGGTCCCCGCCGCCACGGCCCAGGCGACGCTCGCGCCCGCGGACCTGCCGCTGGCCAGCACCACCACGCCCGCGAAGCCCGTGAGCAGCGCCACCGCGCGCCGCGCTCCGATGCGCTCGCCGTAGAAGAGGAACGCCACCAGGGCGGTGAAGAGCACCGCCATGCTGTTGGTGATGGCCCCGACGCCCGCGGGGGCCTGCCGCGCGGCCCAGGCGAACAGCGAGAAGGGCACCGCCGCGTTGATGACGCCCACCAGCGCCAGCCGGGGCCACAGCGCGCGAGGGATGGACGCGCGCGCACGCCACAGGAAGGGCATCAGCACGGCGGCCCCCAGCACCAGGCGCAGCTCCACCAGGGGGATGGGACCGAAGGCCGGCGCCGCGATGCGCAGGAACAGGAAGGACGCGCCCCAGACGGCGGCCAGCCCTCCCAGCTCCAGGGGCGTGATCCAGGCCCGGTTGAAGGTGGGAGTCACGGCCTGGGGATGGGTGAGACCGGATGCGCTCATGACGGCCACCTCGTGCGAGGAAGAAATCAGACTGCTGTCTGGCCCTTCTCTTCACGCCGTGGCCCTGACTTCACAAGCGCATCGTTTCCGTGTCAGACATGAGCCAGATTTGAGGCTCGTCCCCATGACCCTGCGCACCGACCTGCTCCCCGCCCTGGCGGCGTTCGAGTCCGCCGCCCGCCACCAGAACTTCGCCCGCGCCGCGGAGGAGCTGCACCTGACCGCGAGCGCCGTCAGCCACCACGTGCGCAAGCTGGAGGACCGGCTGGGGGTCACCCTGTTCCAGCGGCACGCCCGGGGCGTGGCCCTGACAGCCGAGGGGCGCCAGCTCGCGGACGCCGCCAGCAGCGCGCTGTCGGACATGGACCACGTGCTCGCGGGCCTCAAGCACGCACGGGACGAGGACGCCGTGGTGCGCGTCACCACCGTGCACTCGCTGACCTACGCGTGGCTCCTGCCGCGCATGCCGGGCTTCACCTCGCGGCATCCGCGCATCCGGATCCACGTGGACACGGAGATGGCGCTCACCCGCTTCGACGAGGGCGGGCCGGACCTGGGCATCCGCTACGGCCAGCCCCCGTGGCCGGGATTGAGCGCGCAGCCGCTCATGGACGACGCCCTGTTCCCGGTGGCGTCCCCGAAGCTCGCGGGACTGGAGCAGGTGCGCGACGCGGAGGACGTGGCGAAGCTTCCGCTCATCGGGGACCTGAGCCGGCAGGGATGGCAGGACTGGTTCCGCTCCGCGGGCGTGCGCGGGGCCCGGTTCGAGGAGCGCTACAGCTTCAGCGACACCACCGGCGCGCTGATGGCCGCGGTGCAGGGCCTGGGCGCGGCGCTGGCGCGCGAGAAGATCGCCACGCCCTACTTCGCGGACGGCCGCCTCATCCGGCTGCCCGGGCCCATGGTGCCCACCCGCGCCAGCTACTTCGTGGTGTACCCCTCCCACCGGCGCCTGCGCCCGGCCGCGCGCCTCTTCGTGGACTGGCTCCTGACCCAGCGGAAGGTTTCCCAATGACCATCACCGGCCCGGGTCTCGCCGTGCGGTGAACCGGTCCAGCCCCTGGCTCCCGGACACCGTCACCCAGGCAGCCAGGCAGCCCCCTCACTTTTGCTTGTGCCCGCCTCCCCTGCCCCGTAGTTTGCGGGCAGATATATGGGCTCCCATACAAATGGGCCGCCGCCTCCGGACGTGTCCGGTGAGGTGCGCGCGGCCATGGACGGCGTGCGGCGGTTGGTGCGCCTGCTGCGGGTCTCGGCTCGCGCCTCCGAACGGCTGGTGGGCATCAGCGGCGCCCAGCTCTTCATCCTCCAGGAGCTGGCGGAGTCCGGGCCGTGCTCCATCAACACGCTCGCGGAGCGGACGCTCACGCACCAGAGCAGCGTCTCCGTCGTCGTCACCAGGCTGATTGAACAGGGGCTGGTGAGCCGCCGCCGCTCGGACGAGGACGGCCGCCGCGTGGAGGTGGCGCTGGAGCCCAAGGGCCGCGCGCTGGTGCGCAAGGCGCCGCCCATGGCCCAGGCCCGGCTCATCTCCGGGCTGCGCGGGATGCCCCCCGACGTGCGCGCGGGATTGGTCCAGGGACTGGACGCCTGGATGCGCGCCCTGGGGCTCGACGGGGACGTGGCCCCGCTCTTTTTCGAAGACGAAGCCTCGCGCCCTTCGCGGCGCCGCAAGACACAGGAGCACACCGATGAAGAAACCTGACGTGGAACGCATCGAGGAGGGCCTGGGCGAGGGCTCGGAGGCGCGGTCCAGCCTCCCCGTGGCCCCGTCCATGGGCCCCGCGCTCGCCAGCCTGCGCACCCCTTCCTCCAGCGTTTCGGTGGACTCGCGCACCGTGTTCATCAGCGCCCTGGCCGTGGTGCTCGCGATCGCCGCGGGCCTGGTGGCGCAGGGGCTGGGCGCGCTCATCCACTTCGTCACGAACCTGGCCTTCTACGGACGGCTGTCCATGCAGCCGGTGTCTCCGGGGGACCATGCGCTGGGCGGCTGGGTGGTGCTGGTGCCCGTGGCGGGCGCCATCATCGTGGGCCTGATGGCGCGCTATGGCTCGCGGGCCATCCGGGGCCACGGCATCCCGGAGGCCATGGAGCAGGTGCTGTTCAACCAGAGCCGCATCCCGCCCCGCATGACGCTGCTCAAGCCGCTGTCGTCGGCGATCGCCATCGGCACCGGTGGCCCGTTTGGCGCGGAGGGCCCCATCATCGCCACCGGTGGCGCGCTGGGGTCGCTGCTGGGTCAGGGGCTCCACGTCACGGCGGATGAGCGCAAGGCGCTGCTCGCCGCGGGCGCCGCCGCGGGCATGGCCGCCACGTTCGGCGCGCCGGTGTCCGCGGTGCTCCTCGCCGTGGAGCTGCTGCTCTTCGAGTTCAAGCCCCGCTCCGTCATCCCCGTGGCCCTGGCCACCGCCACCGCCACCGGCGTGCGCATCGCGTTCATGGGCGGCGCGCCCGCGTTCGCCATCCCGGACCTGACCACGCCGTCGGGCAGCGCGCTCGCGTTCTACGGCGTGCTGGGGCTCATCATCGGCGCCGCCTCCGTGGCGTGCACGCGCGCGGTGTACTGGCTGGAGGACCTGTTCGAGAAGCTGCCCATCCACTGGATGTGGTGGCCCGCGCTGGGCGGCATCGTGGTGGGCGTGGTGGGCTACTTCTCCCCGCGCACGCTGGGCGTGGGCTACACCAACATCGAGGACATCCTCTCCGGCCGCTTCGTGGGCACGGCGATGCTCCTCTTCTGCGCGCTCAAGTTCATCTCCTGGTCCGTCGCGCTGGGCAGCGGGACGTCCGGCGGCACGCTGGCGCCCCTCTTCACGCTGGGCGGCGGCCTGGGCTCCGGCCTGGGGCTGCTGGCCACGCAGCTGTTCCCCCAGCTGGGCGTGGACGTGCGCGTCGCGGCGCTGGTGGGCATGGCCGCGCTCTTCGCCGGGGCGTCCCGCGCGCTGCTCGCGTCGGTGGTGTTCGCCTTTGAGACGACGCGCCAGCCGCTGGGACTCCTGCCGCTGCTCGCCGGCTGCGCGGCGTCCTACCTGGTGTCCGCGCTGATGATGCGGCACTCCATCATGACGGAGAAGCTGGCCCGCCGCGGCGCGCGCATCCCCACGGAGCTGGGCGCGGACGCGCTGGGCACGGCGCTCGTGCGCGACCATGGCCTCAAGCCCGTGGTGACGCTGCAGGCGGACGCGCTCCTGGAAGAGGTGCGCACGTGGCTTGCCTCCGACGCCGCGGGCTCCCGCCACCAGGGCTTCCCCGTCGTCACCCCCGAAGGGACGCTGATGGGCGTCGTCACGCGCCGGGACCTGCTGGACGGCCACGCGAGCGAAGGCCGAAAGCTGCGCGACGTGGTGAAGCGGCCGCCCGCGGTCGTCTTCGACGACAGCTCCCTGCGCGAGGCGGCGGACCTGATGATGGACGAAGGCGTGGGCCGCCTGCCCGTCGTCTCCCGCGCGAGGCCGGGACTGGTCCTGGGCATCCTCACCCGCAGCGACCTGCTCGCGGGCCACCGGCAGCGACTGGCGAACGCCCGCACGCGCGAGCGCGGCCTGGGCACCGCGCGTCCTCCGTCACCCCGGACGGCCTGAGCGCTTGGCGCGGGGGGGCCCGGTCTTTCGCGCTTTGGGCGCGGGCCTTTCAGGATTTGAAGTCCGCTCTTCACCGGGCGGGGCGCATGTTTCGGCGTGGCGCGTCCACGTGCCCGATACCGTCTTTTTGCGTCCCGTATTGGATCCGCTCCGTGTCATGGGAAAGGCTGGCGTGCACCCCTGGGCCCGCCCGCTGGCATCCCGATGACACGCCGTGTGAAGATTGGACGTCCCATGAAAAGGTCCCCCTCAACCCATCCCGGTGAGTCGGGTCAGGCGGTCGTGGAGTCCGCGCTGGTCATCCCGGTGATGGTGTTCCTCATCCTGGGCATCCTCCAGCTGGGGACGCTCCACCACGCGCGGCTGATGACGGAGTACGCGGCGTACCGGGCGGTGCGCGCGGGCATCGTCAACGGCGGTGACTGCGAGACCATGAAGGACGCCGCCTACGTGGCGGTGCTGCCCACGCTGGGACCGCCCGCCTCCGGCGAGGTCAAGGGCCGCGTGGACACGCTGATCAACGTGGCCAAGGTCCACGACGCGTACACGCTGGGCACCAACGCGGAGCAGAACCAGCGCTACCAGCAGGTGGACCTGGAGCGCGTGCGGGTGGAGGTGCTCAACCCCCGGCGCAGCCAGCTGGGCACCCTCTTCGCCTCCTATGGCTCGCACATGCAGGGCCGCGAGCTGGACTACGACGACATCCGCAACGCGCAGGTCATCGAGGCCAACCTCCTCACGGTGCGCATCACGTACTTCTACGAGATGCGCATCCCGTTCGCGAACTGGCAGCTGCACGCCTTCTACATGGGCCGCGAGGCGCTCAACGGCCTGGCCATGCGGGGCGTCAACTTCACCACCCAGAAGGTGAACGGCGGCAGCCTCACGAAGCACCTGGAGGACCAGGGCGCGAGCCAGGACGACGACCACCAGAAGATCCGCACGCTGGCCAACAGCAACGTCTTCGCCATCCCGGTCATCGCGACCTACTCGATGCGCATGCAGTCCAACCTCCTCAACAGCGGCGCGCATGGTCCCACCTCGTGCGCCGTGGACGGCTAGCGCCTCCCCCGGCGCTCGCCAGAAGGACCCCCTCAAGGATGTTCCGGATACTGCGAAGACTGCGGCGCGACGAGCGCGGGCAGGCCATGGTGCTCGGGGTGGTGGTGATGCTCGTGCTGGCCGTCACCGTCATGACGTCGGTGGGCATTGGCCAGGGCGTGTACGAGAAGATCAAGCTGCAGGACGCCGCGGATGCGCAGGCGTACTCGCTGGCGGTGAAGGAGGCGCGGGCCTACAACTTCCTCGCGTACACCAACCGCGCGATGATCGTGCACTACTCCGCGATGCTCACGCTGATGTCCTACGTGAGCCACGCGGTGTACCTGGACCGCACCATCGGCGTGGCGGCCAAGTACCTGCAATACATCCCCGGCATCGGCGCTGTCTTCGCCGCGGTCTCCGCGGCGATAAAAGCGTGGAAGGTGACGGTGGAGACCGTCACACGATTACTCATCCCGGTCATCACAGCGCTCAACATCGCGCTCTGGCTGGCCCAGGAGGCCATGCTCACGGGGACCCTCTTCGACCTCTACACCACGAAGGGGCGGGGCGACGTCATCGAACAGACCGACCCCCGGGCGGAGGTCACCGAGGACATGGACTCCGGGCAGTCGTTCACCAACTCCTCCGTGTCCTCGCTGTTCGGCAACCCGGGCGACATCAACTACTCCAACGCCAAGAACTTCCTGCACATCCTGGATGACGGTCCCTTCAGCAGCAGCCCCACCATGGGCGTGGACCCCACCGGCATGCTGACGCGCGGGAAGCTGGTGACGGGCAACAAGCTGTCGGATCCGAACATGGCCAAGTACCGCCTGCTCATGGGCAACCTGGCCAACGGCGTGCGCCGGCGGTGGACGGCCGAGGGCGAGGGCCCCATCCTCATCGGGCGGCGGTGGGAGTTCCGGCTGTGCGTGGGCATTGGCGAATTGCGCATCCGCAAGACGGCGGACAGCCAGATCAAGAGCTTCGACGAGGGCTTCGAGAACAACCGCAAGGATCAGCTCTTCGCGTCGGACGACATCCGCATCGAGGTGCGCCCCACGTGCTTCCTCTTCGGCTGGAGCGACGTCTTCCGCCTGCGCTTCCGGGCGGCGGCGGACAACCGGGGCGGCTTCCACCAGGAATACGGCGCCAGCAAGACGGATGACCACCACCCGTGGATGGGCATCACGCCGTTCGTCACGTCCGACACCAGCTTCGTCAGCCCCCGGCAGAACCACTTCGGCTACCCGTGCAACCTCATCGTCCTGGGCAAGGACATGGGCGCGGAGAAGAGCGGCAAGAAGCCCGTCTACGAGCTGGAGAACCTGTCCCAGAACGCGTTCATGGAGGGCAGCGGCAACGGCAAGTACGACACCGCGGAGAACAACGCGGAGGAGATCCGCGAGTCGTACCTGGACATGACCTGGCGCTACGTGGGCGGCAAGCAGGACCAGTACGCGGCGGACTTCCGCAAGCGCACGGGCGGCATGATGGCCATGGCGGTGGGCCGCGCCATCTACCACCGCCCCGGCGTGTGGAAGGAAGAGCCCAACTTCTTCAATCCGCTCTGGACCGCGCGCCTGGCGCCCATCCAGACCCACTGGGACGCGGATCACCTCAAGTGGCTGGTGCCCGCCTGGGAGGACAGCGAATGGCTGATCAACGGCATCAACTACTGACGCGCCGCGCGGCGCGGGGTTCGGCCACGGTGGAGCTGGCGCTGCTGGCGCCGCTGCTCGTCGTGCTGGTCCTCTGGGCGAACTACTTCTGGGAGGTGCAGCGCGCGCGCCTGAAGATGGCGGAGATGGCGCGCTTCGTGGCCTTCGAGCGCACGGTGCGCCAGGACGTCTCCGCCATCGCGGCGGAGGCGCGCCAGCGCTACCAGGACCTGGACGGCTCCACCAAGACGGGCACGCTGGGCACGGCGTACCGCAACGGCATCACCATCCAGGTCCAGGCCCAGAACGCGGACGCGCCGCTCGAAGGCGTGGAGATGTCCAAGATGGGCGCGCAGTCGGGCGTGGGGGGCCTTGCGGCCGCGGCCATTGGCGCGCTGGGCGGGTCACCGGAGCAACTGGTGGAGAACATGGGGTTCGACCCCAGCGTCGGCGCGGTCCAGGCGGACGTGCAGGTCCGGCTGGTGAACCGCATCATCCCCAAGGAGATCGCCCTCTACACGACGGGCCCGGACGGCAACCAGCTGGACCTGAACTTCCAGGAGCACTTCTACCTCTTCCACGACACGTGGCGGGCGTGGGGGCCGGGCGACAACCAGTCCCAGACGTATCCGCGCGTGGAAGAGCTCACGCATGACCGCTCCAGCAAGATCGTCTACGCGGGCGTGGGGACCGGCGGGGCGCTGAACTCCATCGGGTCGGTGCTGGGCGTGCTGGGGCTCGACTTCCCCTTCTCCGACGAGTACGTGCGCCAGTCCGTGGTCATCCGCGAGGTGACGGCCGCGGGCAACTTCAACGCGGTCCGGCCCACGCGCACGGTGCCGGGCGACGTGCTCCAGGCCGCGTACTGGCGCAACGACACCAGCTACTGCTACGGCAGCTGCGAGCCCAACGCCATCAAGACGAAGCGCGGGCTCTCCAACTCCGGAGGCCGGGACGACAACTGGCCCATGCGTTCGTACCGGTGCCGTGGGAACTTCTTCCAGGGCGCCATCATCTCCAACGAGCCGGAGTCCGAGTACACGCAGTCCACCACGGCGGCCGCGGCGTACTTCCGCTACAACAGCGACGCCTGCATCCCATGAGTGGACTGTCGGATCGCACGGGCGCGCTCACGCGCTGGCTGGGGCTGGGCGGGCTGCTCGCGCTCGTGGCCACCGCCGCGCTGCTGAAGGACCCTCCGCCTCCGGCGCCGGAGCTTCCGGCGAGGCCGCCCTCCACGCCGGAGATCGCCCTGCCCCCGGCGCCGCCGTTTCCGGATGCCGGCGTGGGCCGGGTCCAGCGCGTCATCCCGCCCTTCCCCGGCGAGACGCTGATTCCCCTGGGCCGGCTGGTGACCAACGGCAGCCCCATGGAGATGGGCTACTTCGAAACGGACCACCCGCCCGGTGAGGTGCTGGAGTTCTACGCGCGCCAGTTCCGCCTGCGCGGCCGGCACATCGTCACGCAGGACGACGGCGCGGGCGGCGGCTCCGTGAACTACTACGACGACCGGCTGGGCGCGCTGGTGGCCGTCACCACCATCCGCGTGGGCGGCGCCGCGACGCGCACGCTGGTGTTCCCCTCGCTGGTGGAGGCGCCGGAGGGCATCCACCTGGGAGGCACGGCGCCCGAGTCGCTGCCGCAGCCTCCGGGCGTGGTGACGGTGCTGCGCGTGGACGAAGGCAGCGGCGGCCCCGGCGCGGGCAGCACCACGCTCACGCAGGTGGCGCACGGCACGCCCCAGATGCTCGCGGAGTTCTACCGGGCGCAGCTGCCCTCGCGGGGGTACGCGCCTTCGGGGCGGCGGCTCGCGCGGGGCGTGGAGGTGCTCGAGTTCGAGCGCCGCGGTGAGCGGCTGGCGTTGACGCTGTCGCCGCTCGACAAGGACGGGCCTCCGGAATCCCTCATCACGTTCGTGCTCGAGCGTGCCCCTCTTCCCCAGGAGTCGAATCGATGAACGGCGTGTTGTCGCGAGGCTACCGGTGGCTCAAGCGTCCCCGCTCCCGGGGCCAGGCCATGGCGGAGTTCACGGTGTTGCTGATGGCGTTCATGTTCGGCGTCGGCGCCATCACCACGTTCGCGCCGGAGATGTTCGCGGCGCTCACCATCTACATCCGCGGCTTCTACTGCGTGCTGGGCTACCCGTTCGGCTGAAGCTCAGGGCGCGGGCAGCCGGGGCAGCGTGAGCGGCACGACGTCCAGCGCGGGCCGGGCACCGGTGCCGCTCTTCCGCGCCGTCCAGGTGACCTCCCCGTCGCGCAGGGACTCCACGCCGAACACGGGCACCTGCGCCGCCGTCACCACCGTCACCCGCTCGCCGGACTCCCGGCGGAAGGTGAACTCCCGGCCCTTGCCGGCGAAGGAACCGGCGCGCACGTCGGTGTCGCGCTGGCGGACGAGCTGGCCCTGGAGCGCGGCGTGGTCCGCGAGGAGGTCCACCGGGACGGAGATGGGGGTGTTGGGCGGCACGGAGATGGCCAGCCGCTCCACCACGGCGCGGGCGGTGCCGGCGCGGGCCACCCAGACGATGATGAGGGCGCGGGGCGTCGTCTGGTAGTCCAGCTCGACTTGATAGAGCGTGTCGCGCTCACGCGGCGTCTCACCCACGACGGCGGCTCGCACGGGGTGGGTGTTCTTCGGCGTCGATTGGACGGTGTATTCCACCCACGTGCCCACGACGGGTTGGAGCTGGCCGTAGAGCAGCAGGGGCGGCACCAGGGCGCGCGCTTCGGCGAGGCGCTCGGAGGCGATGGGCGGATCGTTGGAAGCGGGCACTCCCGCGTCGGTGGAGGCCGCCGTCGCGGGACGTGAAGAGGGAGTGCCCGCGTCGGGCGCGGAGGACATGGCCGGCGTGGCGGAGAGCAGCACGGCGGTGCACACGGGACACAGGAGACGGCGCATGGGAACAGCACTATGGGACCGGGGCTCCGCGCCGGACAAGTCCGGGGGACGGAAGCGCATGACGGACCGGGCGGCGCGGAGCCTGGTGTTGCTCACGGTGTTGCTGGCGGGCCTGGGCGCCCTGCCTTCGTGGGCGCAGGGCAGCGCGCCGGATGCGCTGTTCGGACTGCCCCTCGTCATTCGCGAGGGCGGCTGGGCGCGCTACGTGAACACGTCGCCGGACGGGCCCCCGCAGTTCGTCATCAAGCAGGGTGGTGCGGGACGCCATGAAGGCAAGCGGGGCCGCTGGGTCATCGTGGAGCTGGACGTGCCCGCCACCGGACGCGTGGGCTTCGACTTCCTGGTGGAGGGCGAGCGCTTCAGCGCGAAGAGCGTGCTGCTCATGCGCCTGCGCGTGCCGGGCCGGCCGCCCACCGACACGCCCGCGCCCTTCAACAAGCCCGGCGCGGACCGCCAGCCCCATCCCCTGCGCGAGAGCACGGAGACGGTCGCCGGCAGGAAGCTGGAGGTGAAGGAGTACTCGTACGCGGGAGGCATCACCGCCCAGTGGTCCCCCAGCGTCCCGGTGCTGGGCCTGGTGAGCGTCTCCGGCGCCCAGTCCTTCGAACTGGAGGCCTTCGGCGTGGGCGGCGACCCGTGGAAGGCCGCTACCGCCTCCGGACGCTGACGCCCGCGCCGGCGAGCGCCGCGCGCACCACGTCCTCGTCCGCGCTGGCGAGCCGCGCGGCCAACAGCAGCCGCGTCCCCTGCCCTGCTTGAAGCCGCACGCGGGGCAGCTCTCCCTGCTCCCGCTGGAACGAGAACCACTCCAGCCGGGAGAACGGCGTGCGCCGCCCCAGTGAATCCATGAAGCCCGTGGGCCCCAGGAACAGCGCGGGCACGGCGTGCAGGCCCACCCCGGCGAGCCACCCGGCGACGCC
The DNA here is from genome assembly GCF_003668885.1 of Corallococcus sp. AB049A. NCBI lineage: Bacteria > Pseudomonadati > Myxococcota > Myxococcia > Myxococcales > Myxococcaceae > Corallococcus > Corallococcus sp. AB049A. Next base: position 28,075 of record NZ_RAWL01000063.1, read on the forward strand.
CAGGCAGAACGTGGCGAGCGCGGGCCGCCCCTCCGAGGACAACAGCCGCAGCCCCACCAGCGCCAGCACGCCCATGGTCGCGAGCACCAGCGCGT
>NZ_RAWL01000640.1:0-3484 GCF_003668885.1 Corallococcus sp. AB049A
ATAAGAGACAGGGCCGGGCCCGTCCGACGAGGACAACGGCGGCTTCGAGCGCGACGGCGACGAGGACGAGGGCACGCTCTTCGGCAACCGTGAGGCGCCTGCCCCGGTGCCCACGCCCGCCCCGCGCCGCGCGGTGGCTGCGCCGGTGGACAACGCCCCCGCGGCGAACGGCGCGCCCCTCAACGAGCTGTTCTCCGACCTGGACCTGCCCGGCAACCGGGGCGAGGCCTCCGACGAGGAGGACGCCGGTCAGGACGAGACGCGCGAGGATCCTCGCGGCGACGAGGACGAGGAGGACGCGCAGCAGGTGGACTCGAAGGCCGCGCGCAAGCGTCCGGTGGTGCCGGCCAGGCGTGGCAGCCCGCTGAAGGTGGTGGCGCTGGTGCTGCTGCTCCTCATCGTCCTGCCGGCGGTGGCGCTGTTCGGCCTGTCGGCGGCGGGCATGCTGCCGCCCGCCCTGGCGGACATGGTCAACAAGGTGACCGGCAAGGCGCCGCCTCCGGCTCCGGCTCCGGCGCCCCGTCAGGCCGCGCCCGAGCCCGTGGCGCCGCCGCCGGGCTCCGCGGCGGGTGGTGAGCCCGCGGCTCCGGCGGAAGGTTCCACGCCGTAGCCCACGGGTGAGATGGGCCTGCTTCCGCGTCACGCGGCGGGCAGGCCCACGGCGTCACGCGTCCTGCTCCCCGCCCGGGAGCAGGACGTTTTCGTTTCAGGCTCCTCGCCGTGCTCCTGGCTTCAGAGGTCGAAGTCGCCCGAAGGCGGCTTCTTTCCTCGCATCGCCTGTTCCCTCGCGGCGCGGACGTCCGCGCGCAGGGACTCGGTGGCTTCGGCGTCCACCGTCCCCGCTTCCAGGTCCACGACGTCTCCTTCGCGCACGCCCGCCGGAAGGGTGTCCAGCGCGCGGGTCACCTGCCGGCCATCCACCACCAGCACGGCGACGTCGTCCTCGATGCGGTCCACCGTGGCCCGGGACCGGGGGGCCTTCGCCTTCTTCGTCACGGGTGGCAGTCTCCGGCGGGCTCGCGGCCCGTCTTCAGCGCCGCGTCACGCGTGCTCCACGTGAGCAGGTTCTCATCCTTGATGAGCCTCACGCTGCGGCAGGTGGACTTGTGGAAGATGCGCTTGTTCTTGCTCGCCATGTAGCCGCCCGTCATGGACGTGCTGGAGGACGGGCGCACCGCCTTCGGAGGCGCCTCCTCCAGGCGCGTGCCCTTGCGCGCGGTGGGCAGGTCATCCACGTCCGTCACGCTGCCGCCGCGGGCCTTGCCGTCGCGCGGAGTCTCGGCGACGCGCGCGGGCTCCGTCTTCATGGCGGGCGGCGGCTCGGAGGGCTCCGGCTTCACCACGGGCTTCACCGTCCGCGCCAGCGGCGGACGCGGATCCAGCCCCGGGAAGACGCGCCGCGTGCCGCCAGGCTCGCCCGGGGTCGGACGCTGGAGCGAGAGCTCGAACTGCTTGCCGTCGCTCACCGCGTGCACCTCGCCGTTCACGTCCGTGCGGAACGTCCGCGCATCCACGCCGCGCAGCCGCGCGAGGAGCTCCTTCACCTTCGGGCTCTTGCCCAGGCTGTCATCCCCGCTGAACACCGCCGCCTGCGGGCGCACCTCCTCCAGGTACGCCTGCGAGTTCGCGCCCTCCACGCCGGGCGAGGCGACCTTCAGCAGCGTGGCCGGGGACAAGAGCCCGCGCTCCAGGAGCCGGGCCTCCGTCTCCCCCCGGGCGCCGCCCGCGAAGATGACCGACGTGTCGTCGTACGTCAGCCGCAGCACGATGGAGTTCGCCGCGTTGCGCCCCTCCGCGTCCGCGGCCCCCTTCAAGAGCGGCTCCGCGGGCGCGCGAGGCCAGAGCACCGTGAGGTTCACCCGGTCCTCCAGCGTCATCCGGACCAGCTCCTTGGGCGCGGACGAGGACGGCGCGGGTGAGATGACCTGCACGCCCCTCGAGCCCACCGCCGTCAGCAGCGCGTCGTAGGCCTTGGACGTGTCCGGCAGCTGCGGCTCCATCAACCGCTTCGCGCCCACGCGCTTGAGCACCGCCTCCAGCGCGCCGTGGTGCTTCGGATCCGGCTGGGTGAGCACCACCAGGTCCAGCTCGCGGCGCAGCAGCTCCGGCAGCCGGTTCACCAGGTGCGACTCGGCGGACGCGGGGCCGGAGTCCACCAGCACCGTGTTGCCGCGCGGCGTGACGATGAGCGCGGCATCCCCCGCGCCCACGTCGAAGAAGTACACGTGGAGCTTCCCGTCCGGCGCGCCCCCGAAGTAGCGCGACTTCTCCGGAGGCTTCTGCGCTGGCGGCTCGGACGGCTGCTGCTGACAGGCCAGGGAGGCGAGCAGCAGCCCCACTCCCAGCGCGATGCGGGCCTTCATGGATGACAATCCTCGGCGGGGCGGCGCTCACGCAGGGCGTCGGCGCGGCTTGGATAGACGGTGCGCTCGTTCTTCGAGCGCTTCAAGGTCTTGCAGCTCTCGCGGTGGAACACCTTGCTGCCCTTCAACGACACGTAGCGCTCGTCCGTGGCGGCGGAGGTGTCCGCTGGCGTCGTGGGCGAAGCGGGCGTTCGCGTCCGGGGCGTGCCCGGCTCCGGCTCCTTCTCCGTGGAGCGGCCGGAGCGGCCCTGGGGCGTGGGCTCGATGGGGCCCAGCGCCACCGGGGCTCCCGCCTGCTGCGTGCCACCCAGGCTCGCGGCCCCGGAGGTGCCCTTCGCCGAGCGCAGCGTCACGGACGTGCCGTCGCTCACCGCCATCACCTCGCCGTCCTGGTCGGTGCGGAAGGTGCGGGCGCGCACGTCGCGCAGGCGGCCCAGGACCTCCGGGCTGGGGTGGCCGTAGTCATTGCCCACGCCGCAGGAGATGACCGCCGCCTGCGGCTTCACGCGTTCCAGGAAGGCCGCGGTGGAGGAGTGCTTGCCGCCGTGGTGCGCCACCTTCAGCACCGTGGAGGTGAGGTCCACGGGCTTCCGCAGCAGCACCTCCTCCGTGGGCGGCTCCGAGTCCCCCGTGAAGAGGAACGCCGTCTTCCCATAGGTGAGCTTGGTGACGATGGAGTTCGCGTTCGCGTCCGAGCGCGTGTTCGCGAGGAACGTCTCCTGGGGCACGCGCGGCCAGAGCACGGTCAGCGCCACGCCTTCGCCCAGGCCCACGGTGAGCAGCGTCTGGGGCGAGTTCGGGTTGGGCTCCGGGCTCATCACCTGGCCCACCTCGCGGCCCACGAAGTCCAGCAGGTCGCGGTACGCCTCGCTCGGGTGGTCGAAGCCGGGGTCCATGAAGCGCTTCGCGCCCACTGCCTTCACGGCCGCGCGCAGCCCGCCCAGGTGGTCCAGGTGCGGGTGGGTGAGGATGACCAGGTCCAGCGGGCCCTTCACCAATTCGCGCAGCCGCGCCGCCAGCCGCGTGCCGGCCTCTGGAGGACCGCCGTCGATGAGCACCGTCTTGCCCGTGGGCGACACGATGAGCGCCGCGTCCCCCTGGCCCACGTCGAGGAAGTAGAC
>NZ_RAWL01000641.1:0-3441 GCF_003668885.1 Corallococcus sp. AB049A
GTTGTGGGGATGGGACCCCACGCCGGGCATCGTGTCCGTGTGGGCGGAGCCGGACGGGCGCGCCTTCGTCTGGAAGCGGCAGCCCGGCACGCACGTGAGGCAGCGCGAGGACGCCCGGTACCGGCCCTGGGTGCTGCTCTCATCGCTCCAGGACCTGGAGCACCTGGGGGACGTGCTGCGGCCCGAAGGCCCGTCCCCCACGCCAGGCGCGGTGACGTACCGGGAGCTGGAGGGCCCCGGCGCGCTGCGCTTCCTGGTCAGCGCGGACGACGGGCGCGCGCTGGCGTCCGCGGTGCTCAAGGGCGCATCGAAGCGGTTGGATCAGCGCGTGGGCCACCTGCGCGACCTGGGCCCGGCCACGGCGCTGGTGCTGCCTCCCGAGGAGCAGTACCTGGTGGCCACCGGCCGCACGTACTTCCGCGACCTCGTCTTCGACGACCTGCGCAGGCTCCAGTTCGACCTGGAGACCACCGGCCTGGACCCTTCCCGGGACCGCATCTTCCTGGTGGCGCTGAGGGACCCGGAGGGCCGCGCGGAGACGCTGGAGGTGACGGCGGACGGCGACGCGGGCGAGGCGGACCTCCTGCGCCGGCTGGTCGCGCGCATCCGGGAAGCCGACCCCGACGTGGTGGAGAACCACAACCTGCACGGCTTCGACCTGCCCTTCCTGGACCAGCGCGCGAAGCGGCTCAACGTGCCGCTGGCCCTGGGCCGCGCGGGGCTGCCGGGCCTGCGCCACCGGCCCTCCGCCCGGGGCGCCGCGCTGAACCGGGGGCCCGGAGGCCGGGACGCGGACCCCATGCGCCGCGCGCGCTACACCGTGCCCGGCCGCGAGTTCATCGACACGCTGGACGCCGTGCGCCGCTACGACTTCTCCGCGCGCGACCTGCCCGGCCACGGCCTCAAGGCGGTGGCGAAGCACCTGGGCCTGTCCGGGCCCGAGCGCGAGCTCATCCCCGGCGCGCGCATCCATGACGTCTTCCTGAAGGACCCGGAGCGCGTGCGCCGCTACGCCCGCGAGGACGTCACGGAAGCCGCGGGGCTGGCGCACCTGCTGGGCGGCGCGCCGTTCGCGCTCGCGCGCATGGCCCCCCGGCGCTACGAGCGGCTGGCGGACGCGGGCCCGGCGACGGGCGTGTTGGATCCGCTGCTGGTGCGCGCCTACGTGCGCTCCGGAGCGGCGCTGCCCGGGCACGAGACCGGCGACGGCACGTCCCACAGCGGCGCGGCGCTGCACCTGTTCGCCACCGGCGTCGCGCGCCACATCGTGAAGGCGGACGTGGCCAGCCTCTACCCGTCGCTGATGCGCCACTACCGCATCGGGCCCAGGCGAGACCGGCTAAACGCGCTGCTCGCGCTGGTGGACCGGCTGGTGGATCAGCGCCTGGACGCGAAGGCGAAGGCGAAGAAGGCCCCGCCCGGCTCAGCGGAGCGCCACACGCAAGAGGCCATCTCCGCGGCGATGAAGCTGCTGATCAACTCCGCCTACGGCTACCTGGGCGCGGTGGGGCTCACCCGCTTCTCGGACGTGCACGCCGCCAACGAGGTGACGCGGCGGGGGCGCGAGCTGCTGGGCCTGATGTGCCGCGAGCTGGCGGACCGGGGCGTGACGCTGCTGGAGGCGGACACGGATGGCGTCTACTTCGCGGTGCCGGAGTCCTGGACGGAGGTGGACGAGCGCCGCGTGGTGTCGGAGGTCGCGAGCCTCCTGCCCCCGCGCGTGAAGCTGGAGTTCGAGGGGCGCTACGCCGCCATGCTGTCGCACGAACCCAAGAACTACGCGCTGAAGCCCTACGACGGCCCCCTCCTGCTGCGCGGCGTGGCCTTCCGCTCCAGCCGCGCGGAGCCTTACGGAGAGGGCTTCCTGCGCCGCGCCCTCCAGCACCTGCTGGCCGGAGACGTGCGCGCCGTGCGCGACACCTACGTGGACGCGGTGATGGCGCTGAGGCGCCGCCAGGTGCCCACCTTTGAAGTCTCCGCGCAGGTGCGGCTGACCAAGTCCCCGTCGCAGTACCTGGCCACGCGCAAGCAGCGCAAGGAGCTGCCGTACGAAGCGCTGCTCACGAACGGCCGCGAGCACTGGTCCCTGGGCGAGCGCATCCGCATCTACCGCGCCACCGGCGGCCGGGCGGGCCTGCTCCCGGAAGCGGACGCCGACGACGGCGAGCCCGCCGCGCGCCCCAGCCCGGACGACGACGCGCGCGACTACGACGTCGAGTACTACGTGCGGCTGCTCAAGGACTCGTTCGCGGCCCGGCTCGCGCGAGGCCTGGCCCCGGAGGACTTCGCCACCGTGTTCGCGGACCCCGACCAGCCCTCCCTCTTCACCCCGTCCCTGGCGGACGCACGCCCCGTGCTCAATGTCGTCAGAGCGCCCCGGGGCCCGGAGTTCGGGGAGGAGCAGGAGCCGCAGGTGGTTGGAGCCCCGCCCATCTCACCGTAACTGGAACGCTGCCGTGTCCCGGTTCCTCCGGGAGTCGTGGGGAGGCTTCTGCTACGTTGCGTCAACTTCGATGGCCTTCTCGTTGATGAAGCGTCCCACGCCGCGCGCGCTGGCGGTCCCCGGCACCGTGGCCCTGCTGCTCCTGCTCCCCTGGCTCATCTACTGGAGCGCGATCATCCACCGCTACGGCCTGCGGGACGACTACGCCATCCTGCGTGAGGCGCGCGAGGAGCCGGGCAAGATTCTGCGCGTCTGCGCGTCGCAGGGCCGTCCGCTCTATGGCTGGATGCTGGAGGCGTCCGCGAAGGCGGCGGGCGGCATCGACGGGTTGATGGGGCTGCGGCTGATGGGCGTCGCGGGGCTGGGCGTGCTCGCGGCGGCGGTGTTCCTGCTGTTGCGCAAGGAGGGCTGGAGGCCGGGCTCCGCCGCGCTGCTCGCGGCCTTCCTCACGGTGACGCCGTCCGCGCAGGTCATCGCCAACTGGGGCATCTGCTGGCCGCAGGCGGTGGCGCTGATGCTGGGCCTGGGCGCGTTCGCCTTCGCCCGCCGCGCCATGGGCCCGCCGGGGACGGACGCACCCGTCCGGTGGCCGTACGCGCTGGCCGCGGTGGGGAGCATGGCCACCGCGACGCTCATCTATCAGGTGAGCGGGCTGTTCTCCGCGGTGCTGCTGGCGGCGTCGCTGGTGGTGCACCGCGACGTGTCGCTGAAGGACACCGCGCGCTGGATGCTCAAGCACCTGCTGGTGATGGGCGCGGGCCTGGCGCTCGCGTACGCCGTCACCCAGGTGCTGTTCAAGGCGGGCATCTTCCCGCCCTCGCCCCGCCTGAGCTTCGAGAAGCACTGGGTGGACAAGACCGTCTGGGCGCTCACGCACGTGTTCCCCAACGCGCTCGCGCTGTCCGCGCTCAACGAGGCGCCGGTGGGCGACATGGACGGCTACCGGGCCATGGTGGTGCTGACGCTGACGCTGCTGGGCGTGGGCGTCGCGGTGGAGG
>NZ_RAWL01000642.1:0-3426 GCF_003668885.1 Corallococcus sp. AB049A
GCCAAGACGGGCCGCCGCAAGAGCGCCAAGGCGGAGGCCGCCGCCGTCCAGGAGCGCATCGCGCCCAAGAAGCGCGCCACCGACACCGAGGACGGGGACACCGCCCAGGCCGCCCCGGCCGCGCAGCAGCCCCCGGCGGAGGAGGAGCCCCCGCGCTTCCTCAAGCGCGAGCTGCCCCGCCCCCGCGGCCGCTTCACCCGCGTGGAGGCCCAGCGACTGTCGTTCTTTGAACTGACGCGCGCGGAGGGCAAGGAGACGCTGGAGGCCGCCATCCAGGCCTCGGAGCACCGCTACGCGCTCTTGCGCACGCTGGAGCACCGCTACAACGGCCCGCGCGGCGAGCTGACCCAGGTGGACATGGAGAACGTGCTGCGCCAGCACGGCATCATGGAGACGCTGGAGGCGCGCGAGCGCGAGAACCTCCGCACCGCCGTCGCCTCCCAGCGCGGCGCCACCGGCCGCGTGGCCTGGGCGCTGGGCCTGTCCCCCAGCGAGCTGCAGCGGCTGACGCACGCGCTCGCGATGGAGGAGGAGGTGGAGGCCCTGCGCGAGCGCTTCCGCAACGAGGTGCTGGCGACGTCGCATCTCACGCACCGGCTGGATCTGCTCGGCCGGGACAAGTACCTGGTGGACCTGGGCATCCAGAAGCGCTTCGCGGACGCGCTCCGCAAGGAGCTGGAGCGGCTGGCGAAGGACGCCCTGCCGGACGCCACGGATCTCCACTCGCTGGCCAACGTCGTGGGCCGCAAGCACGGCGCGCCCGCGGAGCTCGTGACCCGCGCCTTCGAGCGCCTGAACCTGACCGAAGGCCTGCGCAAGCAGCTGTCCGCCCAGGCCCAATCCCCTTCGCACTGACTCACCGACGAGGTACCCACCCCATGCCCATCTACGAGTACGGCTGCTCGGCCTGTGGAAAGACCATCGACGTCCTGCAGAAGATGTCCGACCCGACGCCCCCCGCCTGCACCGCGTGCGGCGCCCAGAACACGCTGAGCAAGCAGGTCAGCCGCTCCAGCTTCCACCTCAAGGGTGGCGGCTGGTACTCGGACCTGTACGGCTCCACGAAGAAGGACGGCGGAGGCGGCGGTTCGTCGTCTTCCTCGTCGTCTTCGTCCTCGACGGCGGCTTCGTCGAGCAGCACGCCAGCCGCCAGCGCTCCCGCGGCCGCGCCGAGCACCGCTTCCGGCGACAAGCCGTAGCGCGGGCCTCGAATCGCCCCTGGCTGAAAATTCGCTGGGGGCGCGGGGAGGCCGCAGACTTGCCGCGTGCCCTTTCCACCCTCGAAGCGTCCCCCCCGCCACTGCGCGCTGTGCGGCCATCCGGAGCTGACGGATGCGCGGGGGCAGGGGCGGTTCCTCCTGGTCGCGGACCCGCATGGCCGCGGCCCGGTGTGTCCTCCGCAGCGCGGCTGCCGCAACGGCAAGCTCGCGGCGTCGGACACGCCAGCGCTGACGCAGGCCATCCGCTAGGCTAAGCAGACACCCGGAAAAGTGCGCGCGCCCGTCCCATCCCGCGCGCCTCCAGGTGCCATGCCGCGTCCCTTCCGCTCGCTGTCGTCCCTGTTCCTGGTGCCGCTCCTGGCCGTCGCCGCCGGCTGCGCGTCCGCCACCCGCATGTCCCCCGAGGACCGCGCCTCGCTGAACCAGAGCCTCAGCGGCCCGGACGCGGAGCAGTACCTGCGCGTCTCCGCCTACCTGACGCCCTTCTTCGGGGACGCGTCCAAGCGGCTGCTCACGCCCTACCCGCCCGAGGACGTGCGGCTGGTGGACGACACCCAGGGCAAGCCCATCAACCCCGGCCCCATCCAGGCCACCCTCCCCGCCGGCTCGCGCGTGCGGATCACGAAGGTGGAGTTCCCCACCGCGTGGGTCGTCACCGAGCGCGTCCTCTACTCCCCGCGCACCTGGCCCTGGGTGTACGTGACGGTGGAGGGCGCACCCGCGGGCGAGCAGGTGGTGCTGGTGCTGCCGCCGAATCTGGACCGGCCGGACGCGTTCCGCGCGGAGCTGGAGAACACCCTGTCCCCCCACCCGCTCACGCCGCAGCTCAACGGCTTCAGCGCGGCGGTGAAGGAGGCCGTGCGCACGAAGACGCTGGTGGCGGACATGCCCGCGGACGCGGTGCGCATGGCCTGGGGCCCGCCGGAGTCCATCCGCCGCACGCTGGAGGGCACCGCGAAGAACGAGGAGTGGCGCTACACCGGCGAGCGCCGCAAGGTGTTCCTCACCGACGGACGGCTGGTGCGCGCGGAGGAGGCGGGCAGGTCCGTCCTGCCTTGAGGCCTTAGCGCCGGCCGCCGCGGCGGTGCTGCTTCTTGCCGCCGCCGCCACCGCCCTTGCGCTGGGCCTGCGCCTCGCCCGGCCGGGTGAGGCGGGGCAGCTCACCGGCCATCACCGGCCAGTAGTCGCCCTTGAGCAGCTCTTCCACCAGCTGGGCCTGGGTGAGCACGTCGCGCTTGAAGAAGGTGGCGCCGCGGCCCATCTCGTCCAGCGAGCCGCGCGCGTCGCTGCCGCCCACGCAGGGCAGCTTGAGGACTTCGGCGGCCTCCACGGCCAGGTCGTTGGCCGTCTGCTTCACCTTGGCGTTGTAGCCCTCCACCGCGCACAGCACGCCGGACAGCGAGCGCACGTAGTCCATGGCGGGGTTGGGCACGTCGCGGTCGAAGGGGCGGGCCGCGACGATGGCGGCTCCCAGCGCCTTCACCTTGGGCAGGCACTCGGCCGCGCTCCAGGGCTTCTCCCGGTTGCTGCCCCACATCTGCACGGGCTCCGGCGCCAGCTCCGGCTTCGGGAAGAAGCACAGGTACTGGCCCCGGTCCGTGACGAGCTCCAGGCCCACGAAGACCTTCACCTTGGACCTGGCGCCGATCTCGAAGAGTTCGTCGCAGCCGTCCTGGGTGTTGGTTTCGGTGAACGCCACCGCGTCCAGGCCGAACATCGCCGCCCGCTCCAGCACGGCGCGCGGCTCCAGGTCGCACCCTTTGGACAGATGGGAATGGGCGTGTAGGTCGATGAGCATGGGCGACGCGTGCCTAACAGGCCTCCCGGGGCCTGTCGAGCCCGCGCGCACCGCCCCTCAGGCGTACGCGTAGGACTGGAAGTTGCCCTGCTTGGCCTGGCTGTTCTTCTCCTCGTACGTGCGGATGAGGTAGCCCATCAGCATCAGCGAGGACGTGTTCTCCAGCACCCGCGACGGATCCTTTGAGATGAGGTTGGCGCTGTAGTTCAGGAAGAACTGCGCCAGCTCCTCGCCCGCTTCCTTCACGATGAGGGCGTTGAGCGCACTCGGCTCCATGGTGCGGATGGTGTTGATGAAATCGACCGCCAGGTCCTTCTTCGTCTTCATGTCCACGGTCCTGCCCCCTTTTTCCGCCCATGCCCCGGTGCCGGAAATGGCCCGAGCCCCCGCCCCAATCGAAGAACCGGG
>NZ_RAWL01000643.1:0-3375 GCF_003668885.1 Corallococcus sp. AB049A
GTTGGGGGCGGCGGTGTCGTCAGTGGCGGCGGGCGGCGTGTCCGGCAGCGCGTCCGGCAGCTCCTTGTCCAGGTTGCGCAGGCGCGGGTTGAGCCACCCGGCCGCGACGTTCGTGAGCGTCAGGAGGCCCAGGACGATGAAGATGACGGCGATGCCGCGCCCCGGGCCCACGCCCAGCAGGCGGCCCATGGTGCTGGCGAGCGCGCCCCCCTCGCGCATGGCCGGCTCGAAGAGGCCATCCGCGAGCGGCCCCGCGATGAGGGCCGCGAGCGGCGACACGCAGAGGATGATCATCCGCTTCACGGCGGCGGCGCGGCCCTGGAGGTCCGCGGGAATCTTGCGCTGCCAGATGGACTGGATGCCCGCCATCACGGGCGGCATGGTGAACAGGTAGAGCGCGGCGGCGGCGGCGACCAGCGGCACGCTGGGCGACGGCGCGGCCATGAAGAGCACCACGCCCGAAAACGCATGGAAGCCGAGGATGCCGTACAGCGGGTTCTTGGGGCCGCCCCACACGCCCATGCCGATGCCGCCCACGAGCGCGCCCACGCCCGCGATGGACGCGATGCGGCCCAGCGTGGAGATGTCCGTGAAGGCGAGCACCAGGGGGGTGATCAGCAGCACCACCAGGTCCATGCACAGCACGGCCACGCCGGTGAAGGCCATCAGCGACAAGAGCCCCTTGCGCGCGCTGATGAAGCTCCAGCCCTGCTTCATCTCCGTGAGCAGCGACCCCTTGCCCTGCTGGCCCGCCTCGGAGGCGACGGGCCGGGGGAAGCGGACCATCAGCAGGGTGGTGACGGCGATGAAGAAGCTGCAGACGTCCACCGTCAGCACGCCCACCAGTCCCACGCTGTCGATGAGCGCTCCCGCGATGATGGGGGAGAGGATCTGGCTGGCGCCGCTGGCCACCTCCGCCATGGCGTTGGCGCGGCCCAGGTGCTGCTTGGGCACGATGAGCGTCACCGTGGCGAAGAAGGCCGGCCAGCGGAAGGCGCCGAAGCACGAGCCCAGGGAGACGGGCAGGTAGAAGTGCCAGGTCTCCAGCTTGAACAGCCCCCGGTCGCTGGCCATCAACATGGCGAAGATGAGCAGCGTGGTGAAGCCGTTGCCCAGGTCCGCCAGCAGCATGGCGCGGCGGCGGTCCCAGCGGTCGATGAGCGTCCCCGCGATGGGGGACAGCACCACCATGGGCGCGAGCGCGAAGAAGGACAGCAGCGCGAACTGCGTGGTGGAGCGCGTGTCGAGGAAGACCTTCGCGCCCACGCCGAAGGACGTGAGGCCGGAACCGAGGATCGAGATGAGCTGCCCGAACCAGGTGATCCAGAAGACCCGCATGGGCTGGGTGATGGTCAGGCGTTGCGCGAGGCTCATTCCACGTCTCTTTCTCCTGGGGGGCAGGAGGGTCAGGGGCCCGCGCACCGTACTACGGGAGTGCGCGCGGGCCCGGCGTTGCCAGGGGGGATTTCAGCTCTGCTCCAGCTCCGCGAGCATGGCTTCCAGGGCTTCCGGGTCGAGCTGGCTGGCGCTCGCCTCCACGATGGCCACCGTCATGACCTCCACGGTGGGGGACTCGAAGAGGGCGCGCATGGACAGCTCGACCTGGAAGGCCTCGCGGATGCGCGACAAGAGCTGCACGCCCAACAGCGAGTGGCCGCCCAGCTCGAAGAAGTTGTCGGTGATGCCCACCGACTCCACGCCCAGCAGGTCCTGCCAGAGCGCGGCGACCTTCTCCTCGGTCTCGTCGCGAGGAGCGACGAAGGCGTTGGCCAGCGGGGGACGCGGGTGCTTGCCGCTGCCGCTTCCACCCGCGCGGGCCGGAGCCGCGCCATCGCGTGCCGCCTGACGCCGCGCCTCCAGTGAGCCCAGCGATGCGAGGTAGCGTCCACCGGTGGGCTGGGTGAGGAGCGCGCGCAGGAGGCGGAAGCCCTCGGTGGGAGGGATGACGGCGTCGGGCCGGAATCCCTCGCCCACGCCCCACACGTCCCAGTCCACGGTGTACCAGCGGGTGCCGCCCAGGCGGGCCTGTCGCACCGCCAGGGCGTCCATGCCGGCGTGCGCCGCCGCCACCGCGCTGACGGCCATGCCGCCCAGCACCACGGTGAGGGAGGACTGCACGACGACGAAGTCCGGACGCCGCGAGGCCAGCGCCTCCGCCAGCTGCGTGAGGCCCCCGAAGCGGCCGGCCAGCAGCGGGGTGGTGGCCTCGGGCGAGGCCTCTCCCACGGAGATGCGGGTGGCCATGCCGCCGTCGCCCGCGGCGTAGAAGACGCCGTCGATGCGGCCGAACTTCGCCTCCGCCAGCTGGAACGCCTTGTCCAGCTGACCGGGCACGCCCGCGTCCGCGCGTAGCGCCAGCACCTGTGCGCCCGCCTTCTCCAGCGCGCGCATGCGGTCGATGGCCTTGGACGTCGCGTCCTGGGCGTCATGACCCGCGCGCCACGCGTCCCATTCGCCAGGGGCGGGCAGCGTGCGGCGGGACAGCAGCACGAGCTTCGGCTTCACCGCCTGCGTCAGCTGCTCCGCGAGCGCCTGGCCCACGCGGCCCAGGCCACCGACGATGACGTAGACGCCGCCGTCCTTGAGGCCGCCGTGCTCCGTGGAGGCCGGGACGTCGAGGGTCTCGAACGCCTCGACGTGGCGGTACGTGCCGCGCAGCGCGACCACCGGGTCCTTGCCGGTGGCCAGCTCCGTCACCAGCCGCTCCAGCCACGGGCCGGACGCGGACTCATCCGGCGCGGGCCAGGTGACGTCGACCGAGCGCACGGTGAGGCCGGGGTACTCCTGCGGCAGCACGCGGCTGGCACCGACAGCGGCCGCCTGCCAGGGCAAGAGCGGCTCCTCGCCCGTGACGTCCTGGGCGCCGGTGGTCACCACGTCCAGCGTCACGGGCGTCTTCGCCGCGCCCGGGCCCACCGCCTTCGCGAGCGCGAGCAGCCCGTGGAACGACGTCGTGAGCCCCGACTCCAGGTCGCGCGGCTCCTTCACCAGGGGCCACAGGTACGCGACGTGCGCGGGCGTCCAGTCCTCACCGCGCAGACGCTCCAGGTGCTCACCCAGCGCGTCCCCCAGGGCATCCGGAGACGCGGGGTCCACGGCGAAGCGCTTCGTCACCGGATCCGACGCGCCCTGTCCCGCGACGAGCGACACCACGTCCGCGCCCGCCAGACGCAGCCGCTCCGACACTCGCGCGGCCACCGGCGAGTCCGCCTCCAGCACCAGCCAGCGCTGGCCGGAGAGCGGCGGCACCTGCGGCGAGGCGCGCGTGCGCGGCCAGGCGGGGACGGTCAGTTCCACGCCCTGCGTCGTCGCGGCCTTCGCGGCGACAGCGGCGCGAGGCATCGCGGGCGGCGGACCCTTGAGCAGGTCGTAGCG
>NZ_RAWL01000644.1:0-3311 GCF_003668885.1 Corallococcus sp. AB049A
CTCCTCCCCTACTCCCATGCCCTCCGACGTGCAGGTGACCCCTGTGCGCGGCGCGGCGGACCGGACGGCGTTCATCCGGCTGCCGTACTCGCTCTACCGGGATGATCCGAACTGGGTCCCCCCGCTGGAGATGGAGCGCCGCGACTTCCTGGACCCGAAGAAGAACCCCTTCTTCGACTACGCGGAGGTGGAGCTGTTCCTCGCCCGCCGCGGGCAGGACGTGGTGGGCCGGGTGGCGGCCATCAAGAACCCGCGCCACATGGAGTTCCACGGCACCAAGGAGGGCTTCTTCGGCCTCTTCGAGTGCGTGAACGACGCGGGCGTGGCCCGGGGCCTGTTGGACGCGGCCGGCGCGTGGCTGAAGGCGCGCGGCATCGACACCGTGCTGGGGCCGGCCAACTTCTCCTCCAACCAGGACTGGGGCCTGCTCGTGGAGGGCTACGAGAGCCCTCCCGCGCTGATGATGCCCTACAACCCGGCGTACTACGCGGGCCTGCTGGAGACGTGCGGCTTCACCAAGGCGAAGGACCTGTTCGCCTACGAGCTGTCCTCGTCCACGCCGCCGCCGGAGAAGGTGGCGCGCATCGCGGAGAAGATCCGCCAGCGCGAGGGCGTCACCGTGCGCGCGGTGAACCTGAAGGACTTCCCCGCCGAGGTCGCCCGCATCAAGCAGATCTACAACGCGGCCTGGGAGAAGAACTGGGGCTTCATCCCCTTCACGGACCGCGAGTTCGAGCACATGGCCAAGGAGATGAAGGCCATCGTGCGTCCGGAGCTGGTGCTCATCGCGGAGGTGAAGGGTGAGCCCGTCGCCTTCTCCATGACGCTGCCGGATGCGAACCCCGCGTTCCAGGCGGCCAACGGGCGGCTGACGACGTTCGGCCTGCCCATTGGCCTGGTGAAGCTGGTGCTGGCGTCGCGCAAGCTCAAGCGGCTGCGCCTGCTCACGCTGGGCATCAAGGAGGGCTACCGGCGCCGAGGCCTGGACGCCATCCTCTACCTGGACACCCTGCGCACCGCGAAGGAGCTGGGGTACACGGGCGGCGAGATTTCGTGGACGCTGGAGGACAACCACCTGGTCAACCGCGCCATCGAATCCATGGGCGGCCAGCGCTCCAAGACGTACCGCGTCTACCAGCGGCCCGCTTGACGAAGCCCTGAAACACGTCCGCCCGGGCGCTGGTGGCACCCGGGCGGAAGGGACACTGCACCGGCTCCCCTACTTCACTTCGCCTGGGGCGCGGCGCCCGTGCCACCGGCGGCGGACTCGTTCACGGAGGCCGCGCTGGTGTTGGCGTTCTCCTTCTCCAGCTGGGCGCGCTTGGACTTGAGCGTCGTCAGCAGGCCGTCGAAGCCCTTGGTGGAGAGGATCTTCTTGAACTGGCCGCTGTAGGTGTCCACCAGGGACACGTCGTCGGTGACGACGTCGTAGATGCGCCAGTCCGCCTTGGCCGACGCCTTGTAGAGCTTGTAGTTCACCGGGACCTGGTCCTTCTTCACGGTGAGCTCGGTGTCGACCGTGGCCTCGGTCCCCTGCACGCTCTCCTTGCCGTACTTCACGTCCGCCTTCGCCTGGCCGATGGCCTTCTGGGCGTACGAGGCGCGCAGCAGGCCCGTCATGGTGTCGGTGAACTCCTTCTGCTGGGCGGGGGTGAGGCCCTTCCAGGCCTTCTCACCCAGGGCGCGCTTGGCGAGCTCCTGGAAGTCCACGAAGGACTCCACGACGGTGGCCAGGGACTGCACGGTGGCGCCAGGGGCGTTGGCCGCCTTCTGCACGGCGGCGTTGCCGTTCTTCACCACGTTGAGCGGGCTCACGGGAGCGGCGGCGAGCAGCGTGGCGGCAAGCAGGGAAGCAATCATAGGGATGAAGCTCCGGGTTGAAGGTCAGGTGTGACGACACCTGTTCGGACTGGCAGCCTGAAAGGGTTATTCATCCGTCGTGGGGACGGCACCGGTGACGCGGGCAAGTGACGCCAGGCCGACGCGCACGTCGTGCCAGCTCTTGCCGCGCTCGGCGGACGCCTGGGCCAGCGCGGTGAAGGCGTCCACCAGCTCCCGCGTGTCGCCCGTGCCCAGATCGAACGCGGCGTAGGCGGCGGTGGCCCAGCGCTTCGCGTTCTTCTCCGCCTCCGTGAAGGACTTCGCGCGCGCGTAGGCCGCGGCCAGCTGCCCCTGCGCCTGCGTCACCTCCAGCCGGATGCCGGCCTTCAGCGTCAGCTCCTGCGCGTGCATCTTGTCCAGCTCCGCGCGGGCCTGCTCCAGCTGCGCGTCCTTGATGGGGATGTCGAAGGTGCCCCGGATGACCAGGCCCAGGCCCGCGGTGCGGTCGTTGAAGGGGTCGTAGGCGAAGGGGCTGCGCTGGCGCGTGGCGCTGCTCGTCCAGCGGACGTCGTAGTAGCCCGCGAGTCCCAGGTCCGGGTAGTAGCTGCGCTCGCGGATGATGACCTCCTGCTCGCGCGCGATGATGCCCGCGGCGATGGCCTTGAGCTCCGGACGGCGCTCGTTGGCCTCCTTCAGCGCGGTCTCCAGGTCGGGCACCTTCACCTCCTCCTGGAGCGGCAGGTCCTCCTCCACCACGTCCACCTGCTCCTCCGGCGTCGCGCCCGCGAGCAGCCGGATGGCGGTGAGCGCGAACTGCTCGCCCTGGAGGGCGGTGGCGCGCTGGGACTCCACCAGCTGGCGGAAGTACCCCAGCTTGTACGTGTCCAGCTTCGTCACCTGATCCGAGTCCTCCTTGAGGAGCGCGTCGATCTTGTCGCCCGCGTCCTTGAGGCGCTTGGACACGTCCTCCAGCTGCTTCAGGCCCGCGCGGGCCAGCTGGTAGCCGTAGTACGCCTGCGCGGCCTGGAAGCCGGCCTCCGCGCGCGCACGCTCGCGCAGCGCCGCGCCCACCTTGGGGCCCTGCTCGCCGGCCTTCTCCAGCGCGGAGAGCTTGCCGAACGTGTACAGCGGCAGCACCGCGTTGCCGGTGGAGAACACCGTCACGCCCACCTTGCCGAAGTTCCAGTCGCCCTCCAGCGACGCCTCCGTGGTGGGGGGGCCGCCCAGGCCGTTGTTGCGCGCCTCGGGGACGGGGCCGCCCGCGCCCACGGTGATCTCGAACCGGGGGAACCACGCCCAGCGGGCCTGATCATGCAGCGCCTGGAACTTGCGCAGCTCCGCGCTGGCCTCCGCCACGCGCGCGTCCTGCGTGCGCGCCCGCGCCACCAGCTGGGCCAGGGTGATGGGCCCCTTCGGAATCCTCGTGGCCTGGCCGGTGCCCGGAGCCTGGGCCTCCTCCGGGGCGCCCCGGGGCGTGCCCGGGGTGAGGT
>NZ_RAWL01000645.1:0-3304 GCF_003668885.1 Corallococcus sp. AB049A
GACGGGGTGAAGCCGGTGGGGTTCGACGCGCTGGAGCGGGTGCGGGTGGAGGCGGGGGTGCCGCGCTACGGGCAGGACATGGTGGACACCACCATCCCGCTGGAGGCGAACCTGACGAACGCCATCTCCTACAACAAGGGTTGCTACATCGGGCAGGAAGTGATTGCCCGGGCCACCTTCCGCGGCCACATGAACCGCAAGCTGGCGGGGCTGCTGCTGGGTGAGAAGGACGTGGCGCCCGGCACGGAGCTGCGCCGGGGTGAGAAGAAGGTGGGCTGGGTCACGAGCGTGGTGACGTCACCGGTGAAGGGCCAGCGGGTGGCGCTGGGCTACGTGCACCGCGACTCGCTGGAGCCGGGCACGGAGCTGACGCTGGGCGAAGGCGCGGGCACGGTGACGGTGGCCGCCCTGCCCTTCACCGCGGCGTAGGCGGCGCCACTTCGTCCTCTCCAAGCAGCCACACCTCCGTTCCTCGCGGAAGGTCCTGCTTGGAGAGCGTGCGGAAGCAGAGCACGTGCCGAGGCCTTGAGCGGAACGAGCCGAGCGGAACCTGCGCCAGCGCGCCAGCGTGCAGGACGTCGCCCTCCGGCCGCCGCAACGCCACGCGGACCTCCAACTGTACCTGCTCCCCCAGGTCCACGTCGGGCACGACGAGGACTCCGCGCCCCTGGATGGCGAAGGTGTCCTCAACCACCAGAAGCAGCCGCGCGCCGGGAACGGGAGCCGCCGGCGCCGGGCGCGCTTCCATCTTGAGCGGGAACCGGCAGAGCCTGACGGCGCTCGAGCACCCGGTGCAGTCGAGGCTGGCGGACGCGAGCGCCCCGTGGTGGACGTACTCAATCCGGACCGGGCTGCCACAGCTCGGACAGAGCACCGGGTCGGGGAGCGGCTCCCAGGTCGCCACGCGACGCTCCAATTCGTCCCAGTCCAGCGGCTGCGCGGGTGAGGTCATCGCTGCTTTCCTCGCAACGGCGCTTGAATGAGGCTCATGGGGAGTTCGCATCGCAGTACACGTACTTCGTCCCCACGGAGCAGCCTGCGGAGGCGCACTGCGGATCCTTCTTCGCCTCCTGGTCCTTTTCAATGAGCGCCTGGAGGTCATCCCCGTTCTCGCAGGACAGACACTCCACCTTGGGCTCCACCCCGCCACAGCAGCCGCAACCACAGGCGACATACGTGGCGGTGCAGTCCGGCGGAGCGTCGGACGCCTGGCAGCCCCACCCCAGCGCGCCCGCCAGCAGCAGCCCCATGAGCATTCGCATGCGGTGAAGATAGATTCGGACGCCTTGCGCCTGCCCCTTCACGGCCTCGTCGCCTGAGACAGCGCCTGGCGCACGGCCGCGCGCACGGGCGCGGGCACCTCATCCCCCGGGATGCGCCGGCACAGGGACACCGTGCGCTTGAGCGAGTCGCACGCGGCGGCGCAGCGTGGGCAGCGCGACAGGTGGTCCTCCAGCCGCACGCAGGTGGCCTGATCCACCTCCCGCGCGGCGAACGCGGAGAGCTCCTGCGCCAGCTCCGGGCACGCCGGGGCCTGTCCCGGGGCCCCCTCCCCCATCAGCGTGGAGAGGTGTTCGCGCAACTGGAGCCGCGCGCGGTGCAGCCGGCTCTTGAGCGCCCGCACCTCGATGCCCACCACCTTCGCCGCCTCCTCCGCGGAGAGGCCCTCCACGTCCCGGAGGATGAGCACCTCCCGATGGGCCTCCGGCAGCGCGAGGATGGCCGCCTGCAACACCTCCCCCATCTGCCGCGCATGGGAGACCATGTCCGGGGTGGCCTCCTCCGCGGCGACGTGGGTGGCGGCGGGGGAGTCGAGGGGATGGAACTCCTCGGGCGCTCCGACGCGCTTGCGGCGCAGGCGGAAGCAGTGCGTGCGGGCAACCTGAAACAGCCACGTGGACAGCTCCGCGTCGCCCCGGAACGCATGGAGGCCCCGGAAGGCCGCGAGCAGCGTCTCCTGGAGCACCTCCCTGGCGTCCTCCTCCGAGCCGCACATGCGCAGGCCAAAGCGGTACACCTGCTTCTCGTGGCGGGCGAGGACTTCATCCAGCGCCTGGTCGTCGCCAGCGCGCGCGGCCTCCACCAGCTGCTCATCGGTTCGCGTCGTCATCGCCCGGTCGCCTCCTCCACAGGTCCCCGTCACGTCCGAGGCGAAGACCGCCCGGCCGTGAGGATGCCTTCCTGGCCATCCCCACGAGGAGACATAGCGGGAACCTGGCGCCGGTGCTGAAGGGACATTTAGTAGCGGATGGCCTGATAGCCCTCGGCCACCAGGCGCGAAAGCTCCGCCACGCCGTTGTCCACCACCTCCGCCTCCGGCTGGAGCTTCTTCGGGTCGATGCCGAACTTCGCGAGCGCGTTGCCGCAGGCCACCAGCCGGACGCCCGCGGCCTTCGCGGCCTGGGCCTCCTTGCGGACCGCCTCCGGAACGGCCTTGACCGTCGGATCCAACGCCACCACCGCGCGGCCGTAGCTCAGCCACACCACGTCCGACAGGTAGCCGGACTCCTTGGCCGTCTTCGCGTGCCGGAAGGAGCTGGAGAGCGTGCCGATGTCCTCCAGGCCCGTGGTGGACACGAAGACGAGCTTGCCCTGTTGCGCGGGCGCCTTCTTCCCGGGGGACTGGGACGGCGCCGCGGCGATGGCGGCGAGCGGGATGATGACGAGCGCGGCGAGGACGAGCAGCACGTTGCGATTCATTCGAGGAGCTCCACTTCGGGGTTGAGACCGAGGACACGAGGCGACGGAGTTGAAGTTCCCGCGCCCCCCGAATGCCCCTGGCGGTCAGAGCTCCACCGAGCGAAAGCCCTCGGCCTGACGCTGGAGGGCCTCCACGAGGCCGTTCTCCACCACCTCCACCGAGGGGGACAGCGTGTCCGGGGCAATCCCCTTCTCCTTCAGGGTGAGCCCGCACGCGACCACCCGGATGCCGGCCTGCTTCGCCTCGGCGAGACGGGCCTCCATCGCGTCCCCCGCGAGGAGCGAGGTGATCGCGGGCCCGCACACCAGCACCTCGACTTCGCGCGCGGGGAAGCCACGCCCGCCGAGCGACTGCTGGCCGGTGGCCAGCGCGGCCTTGAGCTGGGGCGGCTGCTGCACGAGGAAGAGCTCCCGCTCCGAGGCGCCCGCGCCGCGTCTGGCCGAGGCACCGGGGGCAGGCGGCTGCCCTGCGAGCGCCGGTAGCGCCAGGGCCACCGCCAGGGCACCCACCGCCCCCACCAGGGGCAGCCGGAGCCGAGGGCGCGGGGTCAGCCAGGCATCGACGCTGAAGGCCCCTCCCCCCTCCACGGCCCAGTGCAGCAGT
>NZ_RAWL01000646.1:0-3296 GCF_003668885.1 Corallococcus sp. AB049A
CGCACGCCCCACGCGCTGGACGCAGCCCCTCACCACCACGGCCTTCGGCCCACCCTGTCCCCAGACGAAGGCCGGGGTCCCGACGCCCTCCGAGGACTGCCTTCGCCTCAACGTCTGGTCCCCCAACAGGCCCGGCGCCCACGCGGTGCTCGTGTGGATCCACGGCGGTGGCTACGTGGAAGGCCACGCGGGCGAGAGCTGGTACGACGCCGCGCAGCTGGCCTGGACCGAGGACCTGGTCGTGGTGTCCTTCAACTACCGGCTGGGGCTGCTGGGCTTCCTCGCGCTGCCACAGCTCGCGGCGCCGGACTCCGGCACCGGCAACTGGGGCCTGCGGGATCAGATCGCCGCGCTGGACTGGGTGCGCCGCAACATCGCGGCCTTCGGCGGGGACCCGGCGCGCGTGATGATCGCCGGGGAGTCCGCGGGCGCCATCAGCGTGACGACGCTGCTGGCCGCCGAGCCCGCCCAGGGCCGCTTCCACCGCGCCGCCATCCAGTCCGGCACCTACCGGCCCGTGCTGGAGAAGGAGCAGGCCACGGGCGCCTTCCCATCCGCGTACGCCGTGGGCGTCCAGGCCGCCATCCTCCTGGGCTGCACGCAGGGCGACATCGCCGCGTGTCTGCGCGCGAGGACGCCCGCGGAGGTGCTCGCCGCCCAGGCCCGGCTGCCGCCGGTGATGGAGCTCGGCCTTCCCCTGCTGCCCACGCTGCCGGTGGTGGACGGCGTCGTGTTGAAGGGCCGGCCGCTCGCGCGGGTGTTGGCGGGCAGCGGCGACGTGCCGGTGCTGGTGGGCGCCAACGACGACGAGCTGAGCTTCGTGATGGACGCCCTGGGCGTCGTGGGCAACGCGGGCGACTTCGGCCGCTACGTGGATGCCCTTGGCGCGGGGCAGCGCAAGGCAGAGCTCACCGCGCTCTACCAGCCGGCGCCAGCGCGTGAGCGCGAAGCGGCCATCGCCCTGGGCACGGACCTGTCGTTCGCCTGTCCCGCGCAGCGCCTGGCCACCGCGAGCGCCACCACCGGCACGGCCAACGCGTACCTCTACCGGTTCGCCCGGGCCCTCCCCAACGGGGCCCTCTCCCCGCTGGGCGCCACGCACGGGACGGACATCGTCTACCTCTTCGGCCACTTCGACGCGGTGGGCACCACGCCCACGCCCGACGACGCGACGCTGTCCCAGTACGTGCAGGCCGCGTGGGGAAGCCTGGCCCGCACCGGCACGCCCATCCCCACCTGGCTGCCCTACTCGCCGGGCGGACCGGTGCTCACCTGGAACACGCCCTCCACCACGGAGACGGTCTGGCGCGGTGGACGCTGCGCCGCGCTGGAGTCCCTGGGCCTGCTGCTCCCATGAAGCATCAGCGCGGCAAGAAGCGCCCTACTTCTTCTGCTCCTTCACCCACGAGTCCTTCAGCGTCACGGTGCGGTTGAAGACGGGCGCGCCCGGCTTGGAGTCCACCGGATCCGCGCAGAAGTAGCCCAGGCGCTCGAACTGGAAGCGGTCGCCCGGCTTCGCGTCCGCGAGCATCGGCTCCACGCGCGCGTTCGAAAGCGTCTCCAGGCTGTTCGGGTTGAGGAACTCCTTGAAGTCCTTCGTCTCGTCCTTGTCCGGCGCCTCCACCGAGAAGAGCCGATCGAACAGCCGCACCTGCGCCACGGGCGCGTTGCCCGGCACCCAGTGCAGCGTGCCCTTCACCTTGCGGCCATCCGGCGAGTCACCACCGCGCGTGGCCGGGTCGTAGGTGCAGCGCAGCTCCGTGATGTTGCCCGCCGCGTCCTTGATGACCTTCTCGCACTTGATGAAGTACGCGGAGCGCAGGCGCACCTCCTTGCCCGGCGCCAGGCGGAAGAAGCCCTTCTCCGGCACCTCCTGGAAGTCGTCCGCCTCGATGTAGAGCTCGCGCATGAACGGCACCTTGCGCGTGCCCATGTCCTCGCGCTTCGGGTGGTTCGCCGTCTCCAGCTCCTCCGTCTGGCCCTCCGGGTAGTTCTCCAGCACCACCTTGAGCGGGCGCAGGACGGCCATGGCGCGCGGCGCCGTCTCGTTGAGGTCGTCCCGGACGGACAGCTCCAGCACGCCCATGTCGATGAGGCTGTCGGACTTGCTCACGCCAATGCGCTTCGCGAAGTCTCGCAGCGACGCGGGCGTGTAGCCCCGGCGGCGCAGGCCGCTGATGGTCAGCATGCGCGGATCATCCCAGCCGGAGACGCGCTTCTCCTGCACCAGCTGGAGCAGCTTGCGCTTGCTCATCACCGTGTACGTGAGGTTCAGCCGCGCGAACTCGTACTGGTACGGCCGGTCGCCCTTGATCAGCGCGTCGACGATCCAGTCGTACAGCACGCGGCGGTTCTCGAACTCCAGCGTACAGACGGAGTGCGTGATGCCTTCAATCGCGTCCGACAGGCAGTGCGCGAAGTCGTAGAGCGGGTAGATGCACCACTTGTCGCCCGTGCGGTGGTGGTGCGCGTGCCGGATGCGGTAGATGGGCGGGTCGCGCAGCACGGGGTTCGACGACGTCATGTCGATCTTGGCGCGCAGCGTGTGCTTGCCGTCCGGGAACTCGCCCGCCTTCATCCGGCGGAACAGGTCCAGGTTCTCCTCCACCGTGCGCGTGCGGTACGGGCTGTCCTTGCCCGGCGTGGTGAAGTTGCCGCGGTACTGGGAGATCTCCTCCGGCGACAGGCTGCACACGTAGGCCTGGCCCTGCTTGATCAGCTGCTCCGCGAAGTCGTAGATCCGGTCGAAGTAGTCGGACGCGAAGAAGCGCCGGTCATCCCAGTCGAACCCGAGCCAGCGCACGTCGCGCTGGATGGACTCCACGTAGTCGGTGTCCTCGGTGAGCGGGTTGGTGTCGTCGAGGCGCAGGTTGCACTTGCCGCCATACTGCTGCGCCAGCCCGAAGTTCAGCACGATGGACTTGGCGTGGCCGATGTGGAGGTAGCCGTTGGGCTCGGGCGGGAAGCGGGTGTGCACGCGTCCACCGTGCTTTCCCGTCCGCCGGTCCTCCTCAACCACTTCCTGGAGGAAATTGAGGCCCTGCGTCTCGTTCGTCGTCGTCATGATGGTGCGAATCCTCTGGGAAGCTGAACCAGGGGAGCAAGGTTTTCCTGCCCCCCTCGTGTCAGACCTCCGCCAGCAGCAACTCCCAGGCCTTGAGCGCCCGTTCAGCGGACAACTCGTCCGCCCGTCCGAGGGCCCGGCGGCGCAGCTCCTCGTGCCACGTGGCGTCCGTCACCACGCGCCCCAGGGCATGGGCCATGGCCGCGTCGTCCCCCATGGGCACCAGCACCCC
>NZ_RAWL01000647.1:0-3293 GCF_003668885.1 Corallococcus sp. AB049A
ACATCCGGTAGCTTGACGGTGGGGGAGGGGGCAGGGGAGAGAGGACGTCATGCTGAAGACCGCTTTGGGCCGTTTCCGCGCTGTCGCCTTCTGGGAGGGCCTGTCCTTCCTGGTGCTGCTGCTCATCGCCATGCCGCTGAAGTACGTGCTGCACATGCCCCTGGGCGTGCGCGTGGTGGGCATGGCGCACGGCGTGCTGTTCATGGCGTACCTCTACACGCTGATGATGGCGGCCATCGAATACCGCTGGGGCCTGAAGCGGATCGCCGTGGCCTTCGTGGCCTCGCTCGTGCCGGGCGGGACGTTCTGGCTGGATGCACAGCTGCGCGGTGAGGCGCTCGCGCTGGAGACGGCGAAGACGCGCTGATTCACCAGTGTTCGATGATGAATGGCAGCACGCCCATTAGCATTCCCCAGAGGAACGGAGGGGTGTTGAGCACGATGCCGATGACGGCGGGTACGACGATTCCGGGGCGGAGGCGTCCCTTTTCCCGGATGAGCGCCGCGACACCGCAGGCCAGTCCCAGCGTGAAGCCGATCAGGAAGATGATCAGCCACAGTGCGACCATGTCCGTCCTGCGCGCCAGGTAGATGCCCCCCCCGGTGAGGAAGGCCGTCAGCCAGCTGAGCTGGGCAAGGTATTCGCCCAGGGTGGAGTGGTTGCTGGGACGGATGGCGCCCGTCGCCAGCAGGTGCTTCCTGCACGTGCGGCAGTGCGCCGGTTCACTATCAGGAGCAACGCACGCCCGGCACATGAAGGCACCGCATCGCGAGCACTCCACCGCCGCGACCCTGGAATGCGTGGCACAGCGCGCGTTTGTCTCGTTCCCAGGAGTGGGGGCCGGTGTGGATGTCATTCGTCGCGAAGTATAGACGGCGGTTCGAGAATTCCTTGGCGCGTCGCTTGCTCAAGGCCTGCGCGGGGGCGATTGACCATGGGGCCTACCCGACGCAGGCTTGAGGTCATGGGACGTCATACCGACAAGGTTGGAGACGCCTTCCCCCGGGCGCCTTCTCAGGAAGAGTGGGATCGGATGGGGCAGGAGGAGCGGGACCGGGTGGTGGCAACACTGCCGCATGAGGTGACGTACGAAGAGATGGCGATGCCCGAGGGGGACGACCATCAAGAGCCCAAGCTGCTCGCACGCGAGGCGCTCCGGGGCTACTTCAAGCGTCGTGGACGCAAGGCTTACGTAGGCTCGGAATTGCCTGTGTATTACCCGGCGGAGCGACGGTTCGCGCCGGACCTGCTGGTCGTGCTGGATGTGGAGAACCACCGACGGAAGAAGTGGCTCGTCAGCCACGAGGGGCACGGGCTCGACTGGGTGATGGAGATCCACGCCGGGGGCGACCGGAAGAAGGATGCCGAGTTCAACGTGAGCCGGTATGCCCGTCTGGGAATCCCCGAGTACTTCATCTTCGATGGAGGAAGGCTCACGCTGGAGGGCTACCGGCTGGCGACACCGGATGCGCGCAGCTACACGCGCATGGAATCCCGGAATGGTCGCTTCACCTCTGAGGTGCTGGGCCTCGACCTCCAGGTCGAAGGCGAGGACGTGCGTTTCTGGACAGGCAATGCGCCGTTGCTGGTCTCCGATGAGTTCATCGAACGTCTGGAAGATCAGACGATGATTCTGCAGCGGCGTGCGCAGGAAGAATCCCGGCGTGCCCAGGAAGAATCCCGGCGCGCGGATGAAGAATCCCGACGCGCGGACGAGGCCGAACGCCGCGCCAGGGAACTCGAAGCCGAGCTCGCCCGGCTCAGGCGAGGGTGAACGCCCTCGCCAGGGTCAGCACCTCCACGCGCGTGGCCCCTGCTTCCCTCAAGGCGATAGCGGCGGCCCGCGCCGTGGACCCCGTGGTGAACACGTCGTCCAGGAGCAACACCTCCTGCCCCTTCACCGCCCGCGATGCCACGAACGCTCCGGCCACGTTGCCCGCGCGCTCCACCTCGCTCAGCCCCACCTGACGGCGCGTCTCTCGCGTGCGCGTGAGCCAGCCCGCCGGCGCCGTCCTTCCCGTGGCCTTCGCCAGCTCCCCCGCGAGCAGGTGCGCCTGGTCGTACTGCCGCTTCCGGAAGCGCTTCACGTGCAGCGGCAACGCGACCACGTGCCCGGGTGAAGTCCTCAGGAACCGCCGCGCCTCGTCCGCGAGCAGCGCTCCCAGCGGCGCCGCGAGGTCCGGGTGGTCCTCGTACTTGAACCGGTGGATGGCCCTCGCCACCGGCCCCTCGTGCGCGAAGGGCGCCCAGGCCCGGCTGAACGGCGGCGGCGCCGTCCGGCACCGGGGACAGGTGTTCCCCGGGAACACTCCCGGCTCCGCGCACGTCCGGCAACACGACGGTGGCAGCCGCTCCAGCGCCGTGTCACACGGCTCGCAGAACACCGCGCCCATGCCCGGCAGCACCTTCGCGCAGGCCAGACACATGGGCGGATAAATCAAATCCAACAGGGCCTTCCACATCACCGGGACTCCCAGAGGCAGCGCATGCCGCGTCCCCCGTGCGAGCCCCGTGCCGCTCACTCCGCCGTGCGGCCTCGCGTCTTGTACGTGAGCACCGGCGCCAGCGTCGCCACCACCCTCACCAGCCCCGCCTCCACCAGGTCCGTCACCACGCGGTCGATGGCCTTGTAGGCCGGCGGCGCCTCCTCGAAGAGCAGGTCCCGGTCCTCGCACACCACGTGGCTCTTGAAGGACGTGCGTGTCAGCGACTCCGCCGTGAAGCGCTCCTTCAGCCGCTCCCGCGCCGCCGAGCGCGTCCACTTGCGGCCCGCGCCGTGCGCCAGGCTGTTCGCGCTCTGCTCGCCCGCGCCCACCGGCAACACCAGATAACTCAATGCACCGCGGCTGCCGGGAATCACCACCGGCCCCTCGTCCCAGGGCGCCGCGCCCTTGCGGTGCAGCCACCACACGCGTCCGTCCCCATGCCGCTCGGTGACACTGTTGTGGCACACGTCCAACACCCGCCGCCCCGTCGCCCCAATCCCATCCAACATCCGCTGCGCCACCATGGCCCGGTTCGCCTTCGCCCACCGCACCGCGCCGTCATGCCGCTGGAGGTATTCGCGCGCCTCGTCCGAATCCGCCGCCAGTCCGCCCGCCGCGTGCCGGTCCACGTGCTTGCGCAGGATGCTCTCCCCCAACCCGCGCGACCCCGAGTGCACGAGCAACAGCAACCGCTCCTCCCGCAGGCCCAGCGCCTCGAAGACGCGCGCGTCGTGCACCTCCTCCACCCGCTGCACCTCCGCGAAGTGGTTGCCGCCGCCCACCGTGCCCAGCGCCGACTCGAAGCC
>NZ_RAWL01000648.1:0-3265 GCF_003668885.1 Corallococcus sp. AB049A
GCCTGGGCCTGCCCCGGAGGCCGGCGCGGCCCCCGTCCCGGAGGACCCCGAGGGTTCCTCTTCCGGGAGGCCGTAGGCTTCTGATAGGTAAGCCCCCCTTTGCTCCATTCCGGAGACCAGGAGCCACCCACATGGCCAACAGCAAGAGCAAGCACCGCCGCGTGCAGATGAAGATCCGTCAGCACTGGAAGAAGCGGATCAAGAAGCAGAAGGAAGCCGCCAAGGCCGCCGCCGCCGAAGGCAAGAAGAAGTAGTCCGTCTTCCCTGGCGCCGCTCCCGGCGGCCCTGGCTTTACTGCCGGGTCGCCGTGAAGGGGCGCGCCACGTTGCATCTGAGGGCGGAGGTGCCCTGGATGCGCGAGTAGTTGCCGGTGAAGGTCCCGGACAGGCTGCCAACACCGCCGCCGTCCGCCGGGCCCCCGGCGAAGGTCGCGGTGAGGCTGAGGAAGCTGCTCACCCCACCGTCACTGCTGGGGATCGGGGAGCCGGACAGGATCAGCGCTCCGGATGCGTACAGCTGGCCCGTCAGCGCCACCCCCGTCAGCGTCCCCGTGATGATGCCGCCGTCGGTGTGCTGGATGACCAGCGGGTCTCCGTTCGCCGGGGCCACCACGTTCAGGTTCACGCACTCGGAGGGCAGGCCCGCGTCGCCCGGGAAGGCCAGCGGATAGGTGCCCTCCACGGGGGGGCAGGTGTCGCCGCAGTCCACGGGGGCGCCCTCGTCGCAACCGGCGGGACCGAGCATCAGGAAGGCGCCGGACACCACGGCGGTGGCGGCGGCCGCGATCGGAGCGAAACGTCCAGAAGTCATGGATGGCCTCTTGGGGATGGGAGGGACGGACTTCCTGGTGGGAATAACCGTTCCTACGTTGCGTGCAGCTGGTCTGGGGGACGGGGTGGGGCGGTGACGGCGGCAGACTCGAAGCGGTGGTCCAATTTCATCTTCGCGGGGCTCTTCGCGCTCGCGCTGATTCTTTTCTCGCGCATCCTGCTGCCGTTCCTGATGCCGGTGCTGCTGGGCGG
This sequence comes from Corallococcus sp. AB049A, assembly GCF_003668885.1. Classification (NCBI taxonomy): domain Bacteria; kingdom Pseudomonadati; phylum Myxococcota; class Myxococcia; order Myxococcales; family Myxococcaceae; genus Corallococcus; species Corallococcus sp. AB049A. Next base: position 1,023 of record NZ_RAWL01000648.1, read on the forward strand.
CTTCCTGGTCGTCCTGTTCATGCCCATCCAGGACTCCTTGGACCGGCGGCTCCAGGGCCGCAAGTCCCTGGCGGCGGGACTGTCCACCCTCGCGGTGTTCCTGCTCATCCTGGCGCCGCTGGCGCTGGTGGGCTGGATGGTGGCCCGCGAGGTGCTCCAGTTCGTGGGCCAGGCGCAGGACCTGTTGGATCAGGTGGACCTGCGCCACCACCTGCTCAACAGCCTGCCGCGCGGCCTCACCCGCTACGTGCACTTCGATCCGGAGAGCTCGGAGACGGAGCGCCTGCTGATGACGGCGGTGTCCGGCGGCGCGGGGCTGCTCGCGGACCTGGTGGGCGCCGGCACGGAGCTGATCGTCAACATGTTCCTGATGACGGTCGCCATGTACTACTTCTTCCTGGACGGCCGTCGTCTGGTGAACGAGGTGGCCCGGCTGATTCCGCTGGAGCGCCGCTACTTCGACGCCTTCTCCCACGAGTTCACGGACGTCGCGTACGCCATCATCTACGGCAACACCGTCACCGCGCTGGTGCAGGGCGCGGTGGGCTTCGTGGGGCTGCTCATCGCGGGCGTGCCGCACGCCGGCGTGTGGGGCGCGGCCATGGTGCTGGTGGCGCTGGTGCCGGTGGGTGGCACCGCGCTCGTCTGGGGGCCCATTGGCGTCATCCTCATCGCGGCGAACCGGGTGAGCGAGGGCGTCTTCCTGCTCGCGTGGGGCACCTTCCTGGTGGGCAGCATCGACAACGTCATCCGCCCCAGGCTGTGCGGCTCGCGCATGGCGCTGCACCCGCTGCTCGTCTTCCTGTCCATGTTCGGCGGGCTGGCGGTGTTCGGGATGATGGGCCTGCTGGTGGGGCCGCTCATCGCGTCCATCTTCATGGCCATGGTGCGCATCTACCGGCGGGACTTCCTGGGTCGTACGCAGGAATCCCAGCCTGCACCCGTGGTGTCCCAGGATTCCTCGCCTTCGCTCACGCCGCAGCCCGCGCCAGTGCCCTCCGCGGCGAGCGTGGGTCACGTGATGAACGCCTGAGCCCCGAGCCTGGACTTCGCTCCGGCGCTGGGTGAACCTGACCCGCGCATGACAACCACCCGACGCGCGAGCGTCCCCTCGGGCCTGTTGCGGACCCTCGCCCTCGCTGGAGCCCTGGCGGCTCCGGCCGCGGCGGCCTCTGACGCCCTGACGCCGCCCGCCTTCCATGGCACGCGCGAGTCCCCCGCGTGGCTGTCGCTGCGGCTGGGCACCACGCCGTCGGGCAGGGCGCAGGCGAAGACGGAGCCGGAGGTGGGCGCGCCCACCTGGGTGCGCCTCAACCTGTCCCTCACCGCGACGTGGCGGCGCTACTGCGCGCGGCCCGGCGTGGACAGCTGCGGCGAGTACGACCGGCTCCCGGAGGAGGAGCAGTTGGGGGACACGTCGGACTTCTCGTCGTCGTATCCGTACCTGGGCCTGGCGCTGGAGGCGGAGGTGCTGCCGCTGGCGCGCCACACCGATTCAGTGCTGCGCGGGCTGGGACTCCAGCTGGGCGTGCAGCGGGGCTTCTCCAGCTCCGACGTGACGCTCACCGGGGACGGCGGCCAGACGCCGGTGCGCGAGGTGTCCGCCACCGACACGGCCTTCACCGCGCAGGCGATGTACCGCTTCTACTTCCGCTTCGGCACGACGCGGCCGCAGCAGGGCTACGTGGGCGCACGCGCCGGCATCCAGACGCGCGCGTTCGACGTGGAGGCGTCCACGGACAACCCGCTGACCGGCACGCACCGCGTGTTCCCCTCCGTGGCGTTGGACCTGTCCGTGCCGCTGTTCAGCTCGGTGCGGCTGGACGCGTCGGGCGGGCTGTTGCTGTCGCCCAGGCCGGGGCACTCGCCGGACGCGGACGGGGGCCGGCGGGCGCTGGAGGTGCGCGACTACGGCACGTCCGTGTCCAGCTTCGGCTGGACCGCGGAGCTGGGCGTGTCCGGGGACATCTGGGGACCCTTCGGCTACGACGTGGCCTGGCGCCTGGCGCACTTCAAGGACCGGTTCTCCGGGGCCGGCACGTTGACGGGCTGGGACGACGGTGGAGCGGCCGAGGAGACGTACTCCAGCCTCCACGTGGGTCTGATCGCGACGTACTGACGTTGACGTTGTCGGGCGAGTGACATCACCCCGAAGCGCGGGTGTCTGCACTCGCGCACGATGACTACCCCTTGCCTCCACGGCCTGTCACGGGCCCGTGACGCAAGGGGGACGGTTCCTGGTG
>NZ_RAWL01000649.1:0-3260 GCF_003668885.1 Corallococcus sp. AB049A
CCGCAAGGCCTGCAAACCCCCACCTGCGCCCCGCTCCCCCGCTCCCTCGTGGATCACAACTTTTGGACCGCAGCATTTTTGACACCCTGAAAGGGCGTGTGCGATAAACCCCGGTCAAGCCTTTTCTCACCACCGCACAAGGAGTGGCAGGCGATGTTCACGGGCGTGAAGGTCTTCTCCGCGACGAAGGCCAAGGAGCGGGAAGAGTTGGGTGAGAACGTCACCCGCTGGATCAAGAGCAACGCGGACCTGGAGATCGTGGACCGGGTCGTGTGCCAGTCATCCGACAACGAGTTCCACTGCTACACGCTGGTGCTCTTCTACAAGCACGCGAAGCCGCCGGCCTGACCGCGGCGCCCTTCCCTGGCTTTCCATCCGGGCCCGACCTCTTCCGGACACGCGCCTCTTCCGGCGCGTGCGGGGAGGCCGGGCCTTTCCGTTTCCCTATGTTATGGTCCGCGCCGTGGCGCGCTTCGGGGACGACAGCGGGGAGGAAGACCGGCAGCTGCGCACGGACGCCCTGCCGGCGATGCGCTCGGCGCGCGTGCGGGTGCGGCTGGTGGTGCTGAACGGCCCGGACGCGGGACAGAGCTACCCCTTGGCGCCCGGACGCTACCGGGTGGGCGCGGACGCAAGCTCCGACGTGGTGCTCGCGGACCGGGCCGTCTCTCGCAGCCACCTCCTCCTGGACGTGCGCGAGGACAGCATCCAGGCGGTGGACGTGGGCTCGCGCAACGGCTCGTTCTGCGAGGGCATGCGCTTCACCACCCTGGAGGTGCGCCCCGGCGCGGTGCTCACGCTGGGCACCACGGAGCTGAAGCTCGTCCCGGAGTCGGAGAAGGCGCACGCCCTGCCCCTGTCCAACCGCGAACGGTTCGGCAACCTGGTGGGCCAGAGCCGCCGGATGCGCGAAGTGTTCACCCTGCTGGAGCGCGTGGCCCAGGGCGAGTCCGACGTGCTCATCCAGGGCGAGACGGGCACCGGCAAGGAGCTGTGCGCGGAAGGGCTGCACACGCACGGCGGGCGCTCCAAGGGGCCCTTCGTCATCGTGGACCTGGCGGGCGTGGCGCCGCAGCTGTTGGAGTCGGAGCTGTTCGGCCACGTGAAGGGGGCCTTCACCGGCGCGCAGGCGGACCGCGCGGGTGCCTTCGAGCGCGCGCACGGGGGCACCCTCTTCCTGGACGAGGTGGGCGAGCTGCCCCTGGAGGTGCAGCCCCGGCTGCTTCGCGCGCTGGAGCGCCGGCAGGTGAAGCGGGTGGGCGCCAACGACTACCGCTCGGTGAACGTGCGGGTGGTGGCGGCCACGCACCAGGACCTGGAGGGCGCGGTGAAGACGAACCGCTTCCGGGGCGACCTGTTCCACCGGCTCGCGGTGCTGCGCGTGGCGCTGCCGCCCCTGCGCGAGCGGCCGGAGGACATCCCGCTGCTCATCGACACCGTGCTGGAGCGCATGGGCAAGCCGCCGAGTGCGCTATCGGACCAGACGCGCGCCCTGCTCGCCCAGTACCCGTGGCCGGGCAACGTGCGCGAATTGCGCAACGTGGTGGACCGGGTGGTGAGCCTGGGCGAGTCCGCGCTGCCGGACCTGCCGGACACCCCGCCCGCGCGCCCCCGGCTGTCGCCGGAGCTGAGCCCGGAGGACACGGTGCCGCTGGCGCTGGAGCTGCCCTTCAAGGAAGCGAAGGAGCGCCTCATCGAAGGCTTCGAGCGCGACTACCTTCGCACGCTCCTGGAGCGGTGCGGCGGCAACGTCTCCAAGGCCTCGCGCGAGGCGGGCATCGACCGCGTCTACCTGCGAAAGCTGCTGCGCAAGCACGGCCTGGTGACCGGTCCGGACTGACAGCGGTCCCCTGCCCCCACCCGGAGTCATGGCCCTCGTGGGCCGGGTGACACTGGCGTGGACCTGTCTGCCGGGGGTGGTTGTCGGCCCGGCTTTCCTCCCCATCTTGGGAGCACCAACGCTCGCGAGGTGGGTGCCATGCGCCAGGGATGGGGGAGGCGGCTGTTTGCCGGAGTTCTGGTTGGGGGGCTCGTGCTGGTCACCAGCGCGTGCCAGTCGCGGGACGGGGCCGTCTCCGAGAGCGGCATGGTGCCGCGCTTCGCGGTGTTCCAGCCCGCGGCGCAGGTGCCCACGGACGAAGGCACCGGAGGAAGCGGGAGCGTGGGCGAGGCGGTGGCCCAGGACGTTCCGGACTTCTACGGCGCGGTGACCATTTCAGGCACCCGGGGCTTCACGGTGCGCGACGACGACGGCGTGGAGCGCCCGTTCGTGGTGGCGCCGTCCACGCGCATCCTGCGCGACGGCAAGCGCGTGGCCCGCGCCCAGCTGCAGCCGGGCGTGCTGGTGCACACGACCTACGGCGAGCGGCTGGGAACGTGGGTGGCCACCGACGTGGAGATCTACTCCGGCACGCCGTCGCGCGACCTGACGGCGGCGGCGACGGCGGCCCCGGTGAAGCGCTGATTCAGTAGACGGCGAGCGCCTGCGGCAGGTGGTAGCTGACGATGGTGAGCACGGGGATCTTCGGACCCTCGTCCTCGTCGTCGTTCGTCATGCCGGAGGTGACGCGCAGGCCGTCGAAGCGCGCGAGGATGACGTAGTCGCGGCGGGTCTCCAGGAACGGATCCGGCGCGGCCAGCCGCCCCAGGGCCTCGCGGCCCGTCTCGTCGGAGATGTTGTCGTAGGTGCGCTCGGAGGCGGACTGGGTGGTGCTCTCGCGGGTGAAGATGGAGCCGCCCACGCGGCCCTCTCCCGTGAGCGCCGTGCGTCCGCCCAGGTCCCCGGAGGACTCCATCGCGGTGTCGGTGTTGTAGGCGACGCCGACCTCGCGGCGGGAGGCCACGGACTGCAGGCCCTGCTCCACCAGCCACAGCGTGGGGCGCTCCCCTTCCGAGCGCTGGTCCGCCACCTGCGCGCGCAACAGCACGTAGCGGCCGCGGTAGGTGTCCGGCTGGGCGATGGCGGACGCGAGCGAGAAGATGGGCACCTTGCGCGCGTGCAGCAGGCGCAGCTCGCCGTCCACGCTGCCGCCGCGCTGGGCCACCACGCGGGCGATGAGGTTGGCGGCGTCCGGGCGCACGCGCAGATCCTCCGTCCACGCGCTGCCCAGCACGGCGCCCAGCTGGGTGAAGCCGGGGGCCTCGGCGCAGACCTTCAGGGCCAGCCAGGCGTCGTCGCGGTTGGTGGCCTGGAGCCTGCGGGCGGCGGCCTCGCAGGCAGCGGGCGTGGGGTAGCGGGCGAGGAACGCGCGGGCGTCATG
>NZ_RAWL01000064.1:0-28087 GCF_003668885.1 Corallococcus sp. AB049A
CCCCGGGAAAGCCCCCGTCCGTGCTGTCTCTTCTCAAGCGGTACCGCCGCTTCCTCCTCGTGGCCGCCCTCCTGTTGTACCCGCTCGGCGCCTTCCTGCTGGGCGGCCGGAGGGGCCGCGACCCGAACTTCATCGACCGGGGCGTCATCGCGCTCACGGCCCCCGTGCAGCAGGGGCTGACCGCCGGCATCGAGGGCGTCGTGGCCGCGGTGCGCAACTACCTGGACCTGCGCGGCGTGCGTCAGGACAATGACGCGCTGCGGCTGGAGAACCTCCAGCTGCGGGCCACGGTGCAGGCCCTGGGCGAGGCCCGCGCGGAGAACGGGCGGCTGCGAAAGCTGCTGGCCTACGCGGAGGCCGTGCCCGGGCCGGAGATTCCGGCGCGCGTGGTGGGCGTCAATCCGGTGGCGAAGCTCCTGTCGGTGCGGATCAGCAGCGGTGAAAAGGACGGCGTGTTCCGCGGCATGTCGGTGGTGACGCCGGACGGAATCGTGGGGCAGGTCATCCGGTCCACGGGCGGCTACGCGGACGTGGCGCTGGTGACGGACCCGCAGAGCCGGGTGGCGGTGCGGGTGCAGCGCTCGAGGGCGCGCGGGACGGCGGCGGGCGCGGGCAACGGCCCCCTGACGCTGGAGAACATGCTGCGCACGGAGGACGTGGAGAACGGCGACCTCATCATCACCTCCGGCACGGACGGCATCTATCCTCCGGGCCTGGTGGTGGGGCGGGTGACGCAGCTGGAGAAGAAGGAGCACGGCATGTTCCAGGGCGCGGACATCACGCCCGCGGTGGACACCAGCCGGTTGGAGGAGGTCCTGGTGGTGGGCAGTCCCTACAGTGAAATGGCCGCCACCGGCGGGGCGTCCACGGAGGGCGCGCAGAAATGAAGTTCCTGGTGACCGTCATCCTGGCGCTGGTGCTGCTCACGCTGGAGTCCGTCTTCGTCCAGCAGGCAGGGCTGGTGCTGGGCCGCGTGGACGTCACGGTGGTGCTGGTGGCCTTCCTCGCGCTCCGGGCAAGCCTCATGGAAGGGGCGTGCTCCGCCTTCGCGGTGGGCTACCTCCTGGACCTGATGAGCGGCCAGCCCACCGGCCTCTTCACCTTCCTCGCCGTGTTCACCTTCCTGGTGGGCCGGCTGGTGGCGTCCTTCGTGGACGTGCGCGGGCCGGTGGCCTTCGCGCTGTTCGCCATGGGCGCGGACCTGGGCCACGGCCTGTTGTCCACGTTCTTCACCTGGCTCACGGTGAAGGAGGGCTCCACGGCGCCGCTCTTGTCCGGCATGCCGGTGCAGCTGGCGCTCACGGGCGTGGCGGCGCTGCTCCTCTTCCCCTTGTTCAAGCGGTTTGAAGTGGCGCAGGAGCGCCCGGCGGGGTTGCTCCGTTGACGCCTCCGACCATTGGCAACACCACGCCGGGCCGGGACCTGAAGCGCCGCTTCCTGTGGCTGGGCCTGGCCATGTCGCTGGGCATCGTGGCGCTGGCCATCCAGCTGTACCGGCTCCAGCTCATCCGTCACGAGGAGTACGCCGCCAAGAGCGTGGCGAACTTCGTGAAGGAGGTGCGCCTGCGCGCCGACCGCGGCGTCATCAAGGACGCGCGCGGCACCATCCTGGTGGACAGCCGTCCGTCCTTTGACGCCTTCGTCACGCCGGCCTTCTGCACGGACTGCTTCGAGCAGGTGATTCCGCGCCTGGCGGAGCTGCTCCAGTGGGACGCGGATCAGCGCAAGAAGATTGAGGACCTGGTCCGAGCCAGCCGCCGCAACGCGCCCTTCCAGCCGGTGCCGGTGCGCGTGGACCTGACGCGTGACGAGTACGACCGGCTCAACGCCCGGCGAGACATCCTGGACGGCGTGGAGGTGGTGCCCGTGCCGCACCGCAACTACCGCGCGGACACGGTGCTGTCGCACGTGCTGGGCTACATGAATGAAATCACCCAGGAGGAGCTGGAGCGCCTCAACGGGGACGGCGCGAAGTACGCGCTGGGTGACTACATCGGCCGGCGAGGCCTGGAGCGCTACTTCGAATCCAAGCTGCGCGGCCAGGACGGCGTGCGCAAGGAAGTGGTGAACGCGCGCGGCCAGACGATTGAAGAGCTCAACGACAAGCTCGGTGAGAACGCGGTCATCCCTCCCACGGCGGGCAGCAACCTGGTGCTGTCCCTGGACATGCGCCTGCAGGAGGAAGCGGAGCGCGCGTTCCCGGGCGTGACGGGCGCGGTGGTGGCCATCGACGTGAACACCGGCTTCATCCGGGCACTGGTGTCCCGCCCCGGCTTCGACCCCAACCTCCTGACGGGCCGCGTGACGCCCTCGCAGATGGCCACGCTGGCGCGCGACCCGCTCCACCCGATGATCAACCGCGTGGCCGCGGAGCACTACAGCCCCGGGTCCACGTTCAAGGTGATTTCGCAGCTGGCCGCCTTCAAGTCCGGCCTGTTCCGCCCGGAGACGGTGGTGAACTGCTCCGGCGGCTACCGGCTGGGCGCGCGCGTGTGGCGCTGCCACAAGGAGAGCGGCCACGGACCCCTGGACGCCCGGGGCGCGATGAAGGCGTCGTGCGACTCGTGGTTCTACAAGGTGGCGGACACCATCGGCCTGGACCCCATCGCGGAGATGGGCAAGTTGCTGGGCCTGGGGCGTCCCACCGGCATCGGCGTGGTGGCGGAGGTGCCGGGCATCATGCCGTCCAGCGCGTACCACGACAAAGCCTCACCGGGCGGCTACACCAAGGGCATGGCGCTCAACAGCGCCATGGGGCAGGGCGACGTCAACGTGACGCCGCTGCAGCTGGCGCTGGTGTACGCGGCCGTGGCCAACGGCGGGAAGCTCTACAAGCCGCAGCTGGTGCAGCGGCTGGAGAACCTGGACGGGCAGGTGATGGAGGAGTTCAAGCCGGAGGTGGTGTCGAAGGTGGACATCAACCCCGCGCACCTGAAGGCCATCGTGGAAGGCCTGGAGGCGGTGGCGCAGGAGCCCGGCGGCACCTCGTACCGCGCGAAGCTCAAGTCGGGCCTGCCCGCGGACTTCCTGGTGGCGGCCAAGACGGGCACCGCGCAGGTAACGCGCATCGGCACCGTGCGTCTGAAGACGCACCAGATGAGCTACTTCGAGCGCGACCACGCGTGGTTCGCCGGCTTCGCGCCCGCGGACAAGCCGGAGCTGGTGGTGGTGGTGCTCAACGAGCACGGCGGCCACGGCGGCGTGGACGCGGCGCCCACGGCGCTGGCCGTGATGAAGAAGTACTTCGAATTGAAGGCGCAGGACGCGACGTCGCCGCCGCCCCGCGCCAACCAGCCCTACACGCCGTCCTTGCCGCCGGCGCCCAGCCTGGATGAAGCGGCGCTCACGCGCGCCGTGGTGCCGCCGCCCAAGGTGGTGTCCCCGGGCGAGCCCATCCAGCCGCCCTCGGAAACCGGAGACGACAGTGCAACTGCGGATTGAGCGCCGGATGATGCCCCACGTGCCGTGGGGGCTCATCGTGTGCGTGCTGGGCGTGTGCTTCCTGGGCATCTGGAACCTGGCGTCCGCCTCCCGGCCCCCCATGGCGCCCGTGTGGCACAGCCAGGCCCTCTACCTGGCCGTGGGCATCAGCGCCGTCCTGGTGGTGTGCCTGGTGGACTACCGTTGGATTCAACGGATGGCCTTCCCCATCTACGTGCTCAACATCCTGGCGCTGCTGGCGCTGCGCGTGGTGGGCCACACCGCCAAGGGCGCGGAGAGCTGGTTCGCCATTGGCCCGTTCCGCCTGCAGCCCGCGGAGTTCATGAAGATTGGCGTCGTGCTGATGCTGGCCAAGGTCTACCACGACGACTTCCAGCCCAATCAGCCGTCCTACGGCCTGGTGCGTCTGTGGAAGCCGGTGCTGGTGGTGATGGTGCCCTTCACGCTGGTGCTGGTGCAGCCGGACCTGGGCACCGCGCTGATGATCTTCCTGTCCTCAGGCACCGTCATCCTCTTTGGCAAGGTGCGCTGGTACCTGGCCGCCACCATCGTGGCGGGCGTGCTGGTGGGCGGCCTCATCATCTGGAACGACTACGTCCGGGAGATGCCCGAGCCGCGCAGTACCGTCGTGCGCCACCACCTCAAGAAACACCAGAGCCAGCGCATCTCCGGGTGGTTGGACCCGGAAGCGGACCTGCGCGGCAGCGGCTATCACGCGGCGCAATCCAAGATCGCCGTGGGCTCCGGTGGGCTCACCGGCAAGGGCTGGCGCGAGGGAACCCAGACAGGTCTGCGCTTCCTGCCGGAACAGCACACGGATTTCATCTTCTCCGTGTGGGCCGAGGAGCACGGCTTCTTCTCCTGTCTCCTGTTGCTCGTGCTCTACGGCGGCATCTTCATTCTCGGGCTGGGCGTGGGCTTCAGCGCGAGAGACCGTTTTGGAGCGTTCGTTGCGGTGGGGGTGGTGGCCACACTTTTCTGGCAGGTGTTCGAAAACATCGGCATGGTCATTGGCCTGTTGCCGGTGACGGGCATCACGCTGCCCCTCATGAGCTACGGCGGCTCCTCGATGCTGTCGGTGATGTTGTGCATCGGGCTGCTGGTGAACATCAGCATGCGCCGTCACATGTTCTGACGGCCGCGGAGGCTTCGATGGCGGTTCAGAGGAAGGGTGTGACGACGGTGAAGGCCGGCACGGAGACACCCCGGCCGTTCGTTCCGCCGGTGGGGACGTCGCGCAACGTGCCCGTGGCCGGCGCGGCGCCTCGCATCGAGATGAATCAGGGGGAGCCGGAGCACCGGCACTTCCCGCGCGCGCAGCTGGCCACGCACTTCGACCTCTGGGTGGAGGACGAAGGGGGCGGGCGGCGCTTCTCCGCGGGGCTCACGTCCGTCAACGTGAGCGTCAGCGGGGCCTTCCTCGCGAGCACCTTCTTCCTGCCCATGGGCACGGTGGTGCGCACCCGCTTCGCGCTGGAGCCGGGGGCCGCCCCCGTGGAGGCTCGCGCCGAAATCGTCCGGGAGGAGCGCGGCCCGGAAGAGGAGGGCCGCAGCGGGTTCGCCCTGCGCTTCCTGGACTTCTCCGGTCAGACGGAGGTGGCGCTCGCCCGGCTGTTCCTGGGCATGCGCCTGAGGGCCTTCACGGAGGACTACCTCAAGTCGGCTCGCGCCCGCTCCCTGCCCAATGAGCTGGAGCGGGTCATCGACGTGATGGCGGCCTGGGAGCTGCTCAAGGCCACCACGCCCGGAGACCCCTGGCGCGGCGAGTAGGGGTCGTGGGTGTTCAAACAAACACTCAGGCCGGCTTGCCGGTGGCGATCTGCCTGCGGCGCTCGGCCTGGTAGTGCGCGGAACACAGGCCCTTGGAGCGCTGCTCGCGGGTGCAGCCATTGACCGTGCAGCGGCGGTCCATGGGCACCGGCCCGCCCGCCACCGTCTTGGGGGGACGGCCGCGGCGGCGGCCCGCCATCACCGCGCCATTGCCCGGCGACGCCACGGGGGCGCCCATGCCCGGCATTCCCGTGTTCAGCGCGCGCAGCATGCCGCGGCCGATGGCATCACCCAGGGCCTCCGCCCACGACGTCAGGGCAGGGGTCAGCGGTGCTTGCGAGGTCAATTCTTTGCGAAGGCGTGCCATGAAAACTCCTGTTGAAACTCGCCAATCAAGACAGGCGTGTACTCGTGACTTGTGTCTGGAGTGGCGAACTCTGTCAACAAGACATGTTGGGGTCGTGTTTGACTCGTAATGCAATTTCAATGGCTGTTGAACAAAACAAGACGGGAGGATCGTCCAGCTGTGCCACGAGCGCGTTTGTCTCAACCGCGGAGAAATGTTTCCCTCGGGGGGCGAGCAGCACCCAGTAAGTGAAAGCCCTTACCGTCGCGGTGAGTTGTCTTTCTACAGACATATCGAACGCGGCCGCGCTGTCACGCCGGGGTGTCTGGGTGGGAGCCCCAAAACGCAACGTCCCCTCACACCGGACGCGAACCCTGGCGGCACAAGGCCAGGCGCATCATTGGGTGGGAGGGGACGCCAGGGACAGGCTGGCAGCGGGCCCGTCACCGGGAGCACGCGGGCTCAGAGGTTCTTCCGGATGACCTCGTCGATGCGCGACTTCGGCACCGCGCCGACAATCTGGTCCACGACCTTGCCGCCCTTGAAGAGCAGCAGGGTGGGGATGGAGCGGACGCCATACTTCTGGGGCGTGTCCTGGTTCGCGTCGATGTCCATCTTCGCGAACGTCACCTGGCCCTTGTACTGACCGGACAGCGCCTCCACGGAGGGCGCGATCGCGCGGCAGGGCGCGCACCAGGTGGCCCAGAAGTCCACGAGCACGGGTTGTTGAGAGTCCAGGACCTGCTTCTGGAAGTCCGAATCACCGATGTTGATCACGTCGCCAGCCATGTCGTCTCCTCGTGTCTCTACGGCTTGGATGAAGGTGCGTCCTTGGGCTTCATGCCCGGCGGGTGCCCCTGGAGGCGGGAGCGCCGGGCCGCCCCGGTGAACGGATGCCGCATCTGGCCGGGGGTTGCACCCCATTTCCGGGCCCTCGGGCGCGAAGGGTGGTGTAGGCTGGAAGGCGTGACGAAGCTCTTCCTGTCCCAGGCCCAGCTCGAGGAGTGGGCGCTGGCGGACAAAGCAGACCTGCGCGAGGGCCGCCTGGTGGTCGCGGCCGAGGGAGGGACGGACTGGCCGCTCACGCCCGCCGTCCACGTCCTCCAGCTGGTGTCGGGTGAGGACACCCACCAGCTGGTGTCCCGGGTGAAGACCGAGGAGCAGCTCGGCCGGCTGGGCGCCGAGCAGATGGCGGACTCCATCCTGGTCGGGGACTCCGCCTACGAGGTCGTTCCGGGTTATGTCGCGGAGGTGGGTGCGCCCTCCCCTGAGCGCAAGCCCAATTCGGAGACCGACCTGCTGGCGGCCTTCATTCTCAACAAAATGGGCTGAGGCAGGAGTGAATGCCTCCTCGGCCGGGGTTATGAGCCTGCCGCCATGAGCCATACGCTCGTCTCGCTCGCCTGCCACGCCTACGGTCTGGCGGCGCTCGTCTACCTCGCCTTCCTGGTCCGCCAGTCCCAGGTGCTCGCCGTCACCGGCCGGGTGCTGGTGGGCACGGGCCTGCTGATGCATTGCGTTGCGCTCATCGAACTCCTGAGCGCGCAGGGGGGCCGGCTGGTGGGCCCCGCGCAGGGCATGTCCACCTTCGCCTTCCTGCTGCTGGGGCTGTTCCTGGCGTTGGACATGCGCTACCGCAAGCCCGTCATCGGCGCGTTCCTCACGCCGCTGGCGGTGGCGGTGCTCCTCATCGGCATGCTGCTGCACGGCGGGTCCACGCCGCTGCCGGACGCGGTGCGCCAGCCCCTGCTGCCGGTGCACGTCACCATCGCGCTCCTGGGCATGACGGCCTTTGGCGTCGCGGCCGGGGTGGGCGTCATGTACCTGCTGATGGAGCGGGAGGTGAAGGCCAAGCACTTCGGGCTGCTCTTCTCCCGGCTGCCGTCCCTGGAGTTCCTGGACACGCTCAACCGGCGGCTCGTCATCTGGGGCTTCATCGCGCTGTCGCTCACGCTGGCGACCGGCGCCCTGTTCACCACCACGCTGCGGGGGCTCGCCTGGGCGCTCGAAGCCAAGCACGTGGCGACGTTCGTCGCCTGGGGCGTGTTCGCCGCGCTCGTCAACGCGCGCATCTTCGCGGGCTGGCGGGGCCGGCGGGTGGCGCTGCTCACCATGGCCGGCTTCTGCCTGGTGCTGGTCTCCTTCCTGTCGTCCTACGACCTGTCCGCCGCTGGCCCGGGGATGCCGTAGCCATGGAATTCATCTGTATTGGCGTGTCACACCGCACCGCCCCGCTGGGCGTCCGTGAGCGGCTGGCATTGCCCGAGGCGCGGCAGACGGAGGTGTTGCAGCGGCTGGCGCAGGCGCCTGTTGAAGCGCTCTGGGTGTCCACGTGCAACCGCGTGGAGGTGTACCTGGCGGCCCCCAGCGCGGAGCTGGCGCGGGAGCGCGCCCGGGAGACGCTGCACACGCTGGGCGGCGCGGAGGCGCTGGAGCACCTGTATGAGCACCAGGGCGAGGCGGCGCTCGTGCACCTGTTCCGCGTGGCGTCCAGCCTGGACTCCATGGTGCTGGGCGAGGCGCAGATTCTTGGCCAGGTGAAGGACGCCTTCGAGCGCGGCCAGGGCGCGGGCGCGGTGCGCGGGGAGCTGACGCGCGCGTGCGCGGCGGCGTTCGGCTGCGCCAAGCGCGTGCGCACGGAGACGGCGGTGGGGCGCGCGGCGACGTCCATGGCGTCCGCGGCCGTGCAGCTGGCGAGCAAGGTGTTCGACGGGCTCAAGGACAAGACCGTGCTGGTGGTGGGCGCGGGAGAGATGGGCGAGCTGGCGGCGCGGCACCTGAAGAACGCGGGCGCCGGGAAGCTCATCGTGACCAACCGCACGCTCGCGCGCGCGGAGGCGCTGGTGGCGGAGGTGGGCGGCGTCGCGAAGCCCTTTGAAGAGCTCTTCCCGCTGCTGGGGACCGCGGACGTGGTGGTGACGAGCACCGCGTCGCCGGTGCCCATCTTCACGCGTGAGAACGTCGGCGCGCTGGGCAAGGCGCGCAAGGGCCGGCCGCTGTTCATGGTGGACCTGGCGGTGCCGCGCGACATCGATCCGGCGGTGGGAACGCTGGACTGGGTGCACGCGTACGACGTGGATGACATCCAGAAGTTCGTCGCGGACAACACCGCCGCGCGCGCGGAAGAGGCGCACAAGGCGGGCGGGCTGGTGGCGCAGGAGGTGGCGCGCTTCGCCCGGGAGCGCGCGCTGCGCGACGGCATGCCCGTGCTGGCGCGCCTGCGTCAGCGCGCGGAGGCCATTGCCCGCGCGGAGGTGGAGCGCACGCTCCTGGGCCTGGGCGACGGGCTCACCGACAAGCAGAAGAAGAGCATCGAAGCCATGGGACGCGCCATCGTGAACAAGCTTTTGCACGAGCCCACCGCGCGGCTGCGCGCCGTGGGTCCGCAGGGAGAGGGCAACCGGCTGGCGGGCGCCGCCGCGGAGCTGTTCGGCCTCACGGAGACGGAGGCCGCGGCCATCGCTCCCCAGGAGCCCGCCGCGGCCCCTGCTGAAGCGCGCAACACCGTGGTGGCCACCGGGAGCCGGCGATGAAGACGGTCCGTATCGCGACGCGTGAGAGCCCGCTGGCGCTGTGGCAGGCCAATCACGTGGCCTCGCTGCTCACCCAGCGCAACCCCGGCCTGGAGGTCACGCTGGTGAAGATGACCACCGAGGGCGACCGCTTCCTGTCCGCGCCGCTGTCCCAGGTGGGCGGCAAGGGCTTGTTCGTGAAGGAGATTGAACAGGCGCTGATCGACGGCCGCGCGGACGTGGCGGTGCACAGCCTCAAGGACATGACGTCGGTGTTCCCGGAAGGGCTCATCCTGGCGGCGGTGCCGACGCGTGAAGACCCGCGCGACGCGTTCTGCAGCCCGGACGGGCACACGCTGGCCATGCTGCCCCCGGGCGCGAAGGTGGGCACGTCGTCGCTGCGGCGCAGCTGCATCCTGCGCGCGCGCCGGCCGGACCTGGAGATCGTCTCCGTGCGCGGCAACGTGCAGACGCGCCTGCAGAAGACGCGCGACCTGAAGCTCGCGGGCGCCATGCTCGCGGCGGCGGGGCTCAAGCGCCTGGGCCTGGATCACCACATCACCCAGGTGGTGCCGGTGGCGGAGAGCCTGCCGGCGGTGGGGCAGGGCGTGCTGGCCATCCAGTGCCGCGAGGCGGACGCGGACGTGCGCGCGCTGCTCGCGCCCCTGGAGGACCTGGCCACGCGCAACGCCGTGCGGGCCGAGCGCGCCTTCCTGGCGAAGCTGGAGGGCGGCTGCACGGTGCCGCTGGCCGGCCACGCCACGGTGGAGGACGGCCAGGTGTACCTGCGCGGCCTGGTGGGCCGGCCGGACGGTTCGCTGGTGGTGCGGGGCGAGGTGAAGGGACCCGTGCCGGAAGCGGAACGGCTGGGCGAAGCGCTCGCGGACGAGCTCCTGTCGCGCGGGGCGGGAGACATCCTGCGCGATTTCGGCCGCCGCGAAGGCGCGCCGCGCGCCTAGAGTGCCGGCCGTGGACCGGCGACTGGATGGCATCAAAGTCTTGGTGACGCGCCCCCGTGAGCGGGCCGAGGAGCTGTGCTTCCTGCTGGAGGACGAGGGCGCGGAGGTCCTCAGCCTCCCGCTCTTGGAGCTGCATCCGCCGGAGGACCCGCGCCCGCTCGCGTCCGCCGCCGAGCACGTGCAGCGCTACCACTGGGTGGTGTTCGCGAGCCCCTCCGCCGTGGAGTCCTTCGTGGAGGCCCTGCGGCTGGCGGGCACGCTGGACAGGCTGTCCCGCGTGAAGCTGGCCGCGGTGGGGCCGCGCACCGCGAGGGCCGTGGAGGGCTACGGCCTGAAGGTGGAGGCCGAACCCAACGAGGGCACCGGCGCGGCGCTCTTCACCGCGCTGCGCGACGTGCTGGGGCCGGACGACGACGTGCTCCTGCCCGCGGCGGAGGAGGGCCGGCGCGAGCTGGAGGACGGCCTGCGAGACCTGGGCGTGCGGGTCACGCGCGTGACGGCCTACCGCAGCGCGCCGGCCGCCGTCGAACCGGAGGCGCTGGCGCAGCTGAAGGAGGCCCCGCCCCAGGTGGTGCTCTTCGCCTCGCCGCGCACCGCCGAGACCTTCGTGGAGGGCGTGGGCCGCGAGCCCCTGGCGTCCGCGAAGGTGGTTGCCATTGGCCCCACCACCGCGACGGCGCTGACGCAGCTGGGCATCCCCGTGGCCGCCGTCGCCGAGCGCCCCACGCCCGAAGCGCTGGTGGATGCCACCGTTCGCGCCGTTCACGGGTAGACTGTCCGCCCGGTGACGTCCCGGGCGCCAGGCAGGCGCCCCGTGGGGACGTGACGCGAAGAGGTGCGGGTGATGATTCGTGGGTCGCAGCGGAGTGTCTTCCTCCTTGGACTGCTGGCGTTGGCCGCGACAGCGCATGCCCAGACGCAGGAGGACTACCAGTTCCTGGATCACTGGGTCCTCAACAACAGCCAGGACCCGTTCCCGTACTACCTGGACGCGCGCAACGGCACTCCCGCGAACAACGACCTGGGCCTGGTGGAGGACGCGGTCAAGAAGGCCTTCCAGGCCTGGCAGGACGTGGACTGCGCGTGGCCTGCCTTCACGTACAAGGGCAAGTCCTCCATCGTCCCCATCCCGGACGTGAACGACCGGCTGGACGGCTTCAGCGTCGCCGCCATCTGGGTCACCGACCCGAACAGCACTGAATTCAAGGACGTGCTCAACGCCGGTGACAGCGTGGCGGCCGCGGTGCCGCTGCGCCACAGCGGCTACGTCTACCAGTGCGACATCTTCCTCAACGCCGTCACCTACCAGTTCACCACGCTCAACCCCACGCCCGCGGGCTTCATCGACATCCAGACGGCGGTGATGCGCGAGGTGGGCCACTGCCTGGGCCTGGGCAGCACGTACTTCTACACGGACGCGGTGATGTACTTCTCGTTGGATCGGGGCATCCAGCGCCGCACGCTGACGTCCTACGACAAGGGCGCGCTCTGCAAGCACTACCCCCAGAAGGGCGCGGTGGGCTCGCCGTGTGACACCACCGCGTGCGGCTCCGGGCTCACCTGCGTCACCACCCGGTCCACCACCACGGGCGCCAATCTCAAGATCTGCTCCAAGGCCTGCCCCACCGGCACCCCGGGCTTCTGCCCCGCGCCCTACCAGTGCGTCGCGTCCACGCTCGTCCCCGGCGCGCAGTCCGCGTGTCTGCCGGAGCCCTTCGGCACGGGCACCAAGGTGGGCAACCCCTGCGCCAACGCGTCCACCTGCGGCGCGCCGGATTCGCGCTGCCTCACGGACGCGGACCGCACCACCGCCTTCCCGGCGTGGAAGGACGGCTACTGCACGGAGTCCTGCGTCGCCGACGCGGACTGCCCCACCGGCTCCACGTGCGCGACGGTGGGCTCCGTGGGCAAGCGCTGTCTGAAGGACTGCCGCCCGGGCAAGGGCGACTGCCGCCAGGGCTATACCTGCACCACGCTGCCCGACAACGGCGGTGACGTCTGCGTCGCGGACTGCGCCACCAGCAATGACTGCGGTGGCAGCTACGCCTGCCGCTCGTGCGACCACGCCTGCGTGGCC
This sequence comes from Corallococcus sp. AB049A, assembly GCF_003668885.1. Classification (NCBI taxonomy): domain Bacteria; kingdom Pseudomonadati; phylum Myxococcota; class Myxococcia; order Myxococcales; family Myxococcaceae; genus Corallococcus; species Corallococcus sp. AB049A. Next base: position 12,106 of record NZ_RAWL01000064.1, read on the forward strand.
CAGAAGTCCGGCACGCGCGGCGTGGGCGACCCGTGCTTCCAGGACGCCGAGTGCGGCACCAACCTCCAGTGCCTGAAGCTCAACGGCAACCCGCAGGGCGTGTGCGCGGAGCCGTGCTCGGTGGCCGCCTGCACGTGCAGCCCCGGCAACACCTGCCGTCCGGCGGGCACCGGCGATGACCGCTTCTGCTTCAAGGACTGCGGTGAGGGCACCTGCGCCTCGCCGCTCCAGTGCGTGCCGTTCGCGGAAGGGACCGCCTGCATCGCCCCCTGCCGCACCAACCAGGACTGCCCCAACGGCCTGTTCTGCGGCAACGGCGGCAAGTGCGAGGACCCCTACGCCCAGACGGACGGCGGCACCTGCGCCCTGTGCAGCGACGGCGGCACGCCTCCGCCCCCGCCGGTGGACGGCGGCACGGGTGGCACGAACGACCCTGGCGGTTGCGGCTGCCAGAGCGCCCCGTCGTCCGCGGCATTCCTCGTGGGCCTTGGCGTGTTGTTCCTGGCCACCCGCAGAAGGAGGAACGGTTGACCCAGGCGGCTCCCCCCGGCAGCAGCGGTCCCTCGCGAAGCGCCACGGACTTCACCCTGGGCTTCCTGTTGGAGGCCCTGGTCGCCCAGCGCCTGCTGACCCCTCAGCAGGCGCAGGAGGTCCTGGCGCGCGAGCCCGCCGCGCGCGCCCGCGTCCTCAAGGCGCAGGGTGGGACGGGCAAGGACGCCGCCCGCTATGACGTGTCACCCGTGGAGCTGGTGGCGGCCTTCCAGATTCCCGCGCCGGGTGGGCGCGGCGTGCTGGACGAGGACCGCGTCACGGAGGCCGCCGCGCGCGCCGCGGGGCTGGCCTACCGGAAGCTGGATCCGCTGAAGATGGACATGGCGCTGGCCACCCGCACGGTGTCCCGGCCCTACGCGCAGAAGCACGTGCTGCTGCCCCTGGAGCGCACCGAACAGGGGCGGCTGCGCGTGGCCGTGGCCAACCCCTTCGACCGCGAACTCTTCGAGTCCTTCCACCGCCTCACCGGCGAGCCGGTGGAGCCCGTGCTGTCCGCGAAGACGGACATCCTTCGCTCCATCGCGGACATCTACGGCTTCAAGAGGACGCTGGCCAAGGCCGCGGACGACTTCGGCGACGCGAGCGGGCAGATCGCCAACTTCGAACAGCTGGTGTCGCTGAGCGGCACGCAGGAGCTGGAGGCGTCCGACCAGCCCGTGGTGCAGGCGGTGGACTACCTCCTGCGCTACGCCTTCGACAACCGCGCGTCGGACATCCACATCGAGCCCAAGCGCGCCACCGCCGTGGTGCGCCTGCGCATCGACGGCGTGCTGCACCCCGTGTACTCGCTGCCCTCGCAGGTGCACCCGCCCATCGTGTCGCGCGTGAAGATGCTGGCGCGCATCGACATCTCGGAGAAGCGCCGCCCCCAGGACGGCCGCATCAAGACGGAGCGCAACGGCCGCGAGGTGGAGCTTCGCGTCTCCACGCTGCCCACCGCCTTCGGCGAGAAGGTGGTCATCCGCATCTTCGACCCGGAGACGCTGGTGCAGGACATCGCCCAGCTGGGCTTTGAACCGGATGAGAAGGTCCACTTCGAGTCGTGGATCGATCAACCCCACGGCCTCATCCTGGTGACGGGCCCCACGGGCAGCGGCAAGACGACGACGCTCTACTCCGCGCTCAAGGCGGTGGCGGGCCCGGACGTCAACGTCACCACGATTGAAGACCCCATCGAAATGGTGTGGGACACCTTCAACCAGGTGCAGGTGCAGCCCAAGGTGGGCCTGGATTTCGCGGGGGCGCTGCGCCACATCCTGCGCCAGGACCCGGACGTCATCATGGTGGGCGAGATCCGCGACGCGGAGACGGCGGAGAACGCGCTCCAGGCCGCGCTCACCGGCCACCTGGTGCTCTCCACGCTGCACACCAACGACGCGCTGGGCGCGGTGGCGCGCATGAAGGACCTGGGCGTGCCGGCCTTCCTCCTGGCGCAGAGCCTCCTGGGCGTCATGGCCCAGCGCCTCCTGCGCCGCGTCTGCCCGAACTGCTCCGAGGAGGCCGTCCTCACCCCGGACGAGCTGCTGGCCCTCCAGGCCCCGCTGCCGCTGTTGCCCGGCGGCGTGAAGCTGTCCAAGGGCGCCGGGTGCGCGCGCTGCCGGGGCACCGGCTTCTCCGGCCGCACCGGCGTCTTCGAAATCGTCTCCACCACCCGCGAGGTGCGTGAGCTCATCGCCCGCGAGGCCCCCTACGAGCAGCTGGTGCAGGCCGCGCGCAGAAGCGGCATGCGCACGCTGCGCGAGGCCGCCGTGCGCAAGCTGGCGCAGGGCCTCACCGCCTTCGACGAGGTGGTGCGGATGACGTCCGCCTTCTGATTCGCGGACCGCCCTGAAAATACGAAGGGCCCGCCGTGAAGCACGGCGGGCCCTTCAAAAAACAGTCAGCAGGGCAGGGCGGTCTAGAAGCGCGCCTGCAGCAGCGTGTTGAAGCCCAGCGCGTGCGGCTTCTCGAAGTTCGGCTGCGCGATGCCCGTCACGTCGTCCTCGAACGTGGTCCGGTTGGTGTCGTACGTGTAGTAGACCTCGCCCACCGCCGCGACCGTCTCCGACAGGTCCCAGCGGAAGGTGGCCTTGGCGGACCAGATGAGCTCCGCCTCGCAGGCGCTGGAGCCGCCGCAGGTGCTGGGCAGGATGCTCAGCTGGTTCGCGTCACGCACCACCACCGTGCGCGTGCCGGTGAGGGCCGGGGGCGGGTTGCTGCCGCCCACGAGCGGCACCGGGCTGCGGAAGGACGCCGGCTGCTGCGCGCCGATGATGAATCCCGGCGTCAGGTGCAGGCCCGCGATGTTGTAGTCCACGCCCACCGCGCCGAAGACTTCAGGCTTCAGCACCGTGCCGGTGGGGAAGTCCTGGAACGGGGGGAAGCCCGGCACGTCGAACTGGATGAAGGACAGGCTGCGCACCAGCGCCAGCGCGTTGAAGCGGAAGCGGTTGAGCTTCGCGCGGCCCTGGAAGGCGAGCGCCACGGCGCCCTGGGGCTTGGTGGCGCCGAACTTGTCCGGGTCCTGCAGCGTCTGCGTGAGGTAGCTGCCCTCCAGCGACAGCGAGTAGGACAGGCCGCCCGGGTACTGCTCCGGCGCGAAGAAGCGCTGGTAGATTTCCGGGTCGTTCTTGTAGAGCCGGAAGTCCACGCTCGTGCCCACCGGCACGCCCACGTGGTAGACGACCTGGCCGGACACACCGGCCGCGTTGACGCCCGCCTCGATGGACTGGTTCGCCAGGCCCGGGACGATGCCCTTCTGGAAGTAGCCGCCGCCGGCCTCCACGCGCAGCGTCTCCAGGATGTCCCAGCCCGCGCCGGCCATCACGCCGTAGAGCGTCTCCTGCTCCAGGATGAGGTCGTTGAGCACCAGGGCCGTCTTGCCGCCCAGGTACGCGTACCAGCGGTCCCGCGTCAGCTGCAGCTTGGCGCCCGGCACACCCGCCGCGGTGGCGCGGTTGGTGAAGATGGGGCTGCCGCCCCAGGAGATGCGGTACGCGTACCCCAGACGGAAGCGGTCCGCGGACACCGGGAAGCCGGTGAGCGAGACGCCTTCCTTCTCACCCCAGCCCGGCGGCTGGTAGTTCAGGCGCACGTAGCTGGAGTTGTCGAGGATGTCGACACCGCCGGACGGGCGCTCGAGCACCAGCAGCGTGAGCGCCGCCTCCGTCGTGAGGCCCTCGAAGAACGCCGGCATGCGCTTGTAGAGCACGACGTTCGACAGCGACTCGAAGCCGGAGAACTTGGTGTTGAAGTTGTCGTAGAACTGCGTGTTCTGGTTACCCGCGCCAAAGCGCGCGTTCGGGCTGTTGGGAGTCGTCTCTCCCGCGCCCGCCAGCACGTTGTCGTCCGCGAAGACGAACGACAAACGGGTGTCCACGAAGTCCCCGGCCCAAGCGGGCGCGGAAAGGGCTGTCAGGCCCGTCAGGGCCAGCGTCTGCAACGTTTTCAAATTCCCTCCAGGAAGCGGTCCGGGGGAGACCGCTCCTCCCAGCGCCCCGGCATACCGCCGGGGCGCGCAATGCGACTGCTCAAATCAAAAGCAAAGGTGGATGACTACGGGCACGGCTTGATGGGCTTCGGGCACTCCATCCCGGGCCCGGGGTAGCAGCACAGGTCGTCCTGATCTCGCGGCAGGACGTTCCAGCGCGGACGCGCCGGACCCACGTGCTTCAGGTGGCCCACGACGTCGAAGGTGGCCGCCCGCAGCTGCTTGCACTGGAGCGCCTTCGCGGCGTCGGGGTCGGTCTCGCTGCAGTCCGGATTGAGGTCCGGCACCGCGTCCTTGATCTGCAGGCTGATGCGCGAGCGCGTATCCGGCGCGACCTTGCAGGCCGCGTTGGCCGTGGCGGCGGCGTCGCGCACCAGCGCGACCGTCACCTCGGAGTCCTTCAGGGTGTACTCGTAGCGGCTGTTCGCCGGGATGAGCGTGCCCGTCTGGTCCGCCGTGACGTTGTCGCCGCCGAAGCGCGCGCGCACCGGCTGATCACAGATGATGTTCAGCCGGTAGCCCGGGGGCAGCGTCTTGGAGGGCTTCACGGAGGTGGTGCCCACGTTGACGCTCATGATGCGGTTGGGGACGGACTCGTCCATGCCCAGGGAGGCCGGACCGGTGGCGTTCATCTCCACCACGAACTGACCGAAGCTCGTGTACGTCGTCTTCTCCGCGCAGATGGTGCCGGCGTACTCGCCAATGCCCAGCGTGCAGTCGATGACGCACTTGCGCTCCGGGAGGTCCGGATCATCCGGCGGCTCCTCGAAGCAGTTCTGCCAGCTGCGCGTCGCGCTGGGGCCCACCGGGCAGAACATGGGCATGTCGTTGTTGCCGTTGGCGTCGCAGTTGCGGAACACCTTGGGGAACTTCACCCGGCGCAGCTTCACCAGCGACGACTCCAGGCTCTCCATCTTGTAGTTCTTGTAGCTGTAGCCGCACAGGATGTCGTCCAGGTACGGCGAGGAGCTGTAGCCGCACAGCCGGCCGTTCACCTCCACCGGCGGCACCTCCTTCAGGTACTTGTTCCACTGCTCCTGCGGCAGCAGGCGCACGTTCTCGCGCAGCGTCCACGCGGGGAAGCTCATCTGCGTGGTGTTGGTGAACTCGGCCACCGTGCCGGACAGCGTCCAGAGCAGGTCGCCGGAGTCCAGGCCTTCCGGGAACGAGTAGTTGTAGATGTAGATGCTGTTGAAGCGGCCCGGGTTGAACCCGTCCGGCTCCGCGGTCTGCACGTTCGCGCCGGCGACGCTCTTCTCCGGCACGCGGCAGGCCGTCATGTCCGTGACGTAGAAGCCGCTGGAGTCCGTGCCCGTCACCAGCAGCATCATCTGCTTGCCGTTGTTGGGGTCCGCCGGGTCGGCGCAGTTCTGCACCAGGGGCTCGCCGGCCTCCGGGTTGCGGCCAATGCGCATGAACTGCTTGATGAAGACGCTCGTCTCCGAGCCGCCCTCCGGCAGGTTGATGGTGGACAGCGAGGGCTCCTCGAAGCGGATGCCGTGGGACAGGCCCGTCGCGTAGGTGCGCTTGGACGGCTCCACCGGCAGCTGGGACAGGTCACCCACGACGCCGCCGTCCGCGTAGTCCAGCTCCAGGTCCTGGTCCTGCACCCAGACGTGCGTCTCGCCGTACAGGTGGGCCACGCGCACGCTGCCCGTGCCCTTGCCGTTGGTCAGCTGCGCCCAGCGGGTGCCGTAGTCACCGGTGAGGTCGCCCGGGATGACCCGGAAGGACACCGGCCCGTTGAAGGACGTCATCTCCCCGCCGGTGCCATCCACCGCGGTGATGGACAGGGCGATGTCCACGTCCGAGCGGGGCAGGGTGTAGGGGCACTCCGCCGTGCCGCGCAGCTCCAGCGGCACGCGCGTCTGGTCATTGCCGTACTTCGCGACGCACGCGTTCACCACCGGCAGCAGCGCCCCGGGGGAGTCACCGGTGGTGATGCCGGTGACCTCCACGCGGAACGAGGAGAGCCCGGTGGGGGCCTCGGACTCCTTCGTGTAACAGCCGGCCGCCAGGGCCAGCGTGGACAGCAGGAAGAGCCGCTTCATCACTTCACCCTCCGCCCGATGCGGCCATCCTCGATGGCGCTCGCGATGGGCATGGCTGTGGGCTTCTCACAGAACGACCGCAGCTGGCTCGTCATGTTGCCGCACGTGGGGTTGCCCCCCGTCAGCAGGTCCCGGCAGGTGCAGCGGCCGGTGTAGGGGCCCTGCGGCAGCGAGCACTCCGCCACCGCCGCCTCCTTCGTCATGCCCGCCAGGCCGCACGCGGCCATGGCCTTCGCCTGCTCGGTGGCGTCCGCGGGCACCTTGAGCAGCTCGCGGCAGGAGCAGCTGCCCACCTGCTTGTTGAGCGCGTCCTCGAAGGTCTTGGACACCTTGCAGGAGTTGAGCGTCTTCTCGTCCACCGTCCACTGGCCGTTGACCAGCGAACCGCAGCGCGTGCCGTTGCTGGACGTCGGCCGGCCGTTGAGCAGGTCGTCGCAGTTGCAGAAGCCCTGCATGTAGCCGATGAGCGAGTCGCGCAGGCTGATGCCCGTCTCGATGCGCGTGGTGTTGCGCTTGAGCACCGTGAAGCCGGAGCCGCCCTTGGCGATGTAGTCGTTCACCGCGACCTTGTAGGTGCCGTTGGTGTCCAGCGGCTTGCCGTTGATCTCGATGTTGATGCCCGGGTGCGCCCAGCAGCGCGAACCGCTGGTGTCCTCCAGGCAGGTCCAGGGCGCGTGGCCCTCGCGGTTGTCCTGGGGGCAGTCCTTCTGCACCGTGGCCGGCGTGCACTGGATGCGCAGGTCATTGAGCTGCACCTGGGCGCAGTCCATGGTGAAGCGCGCGCCGGAGATCTGCGCCTGGCTCACGCACCCGCGCTCCGCGGAGCGCTCGGTGACGAAGTCGAACATCTCCTGCATCTCCACGCCGGACAGGTACATGATGTTGATGGTGTTCTCGAACGGGAACACGTTGAACATCGCCTCCTGCGTGACGACGCCCGCGTACAGGTTGTCGCGGATGCCCAGGCTGTTGGTGAGCGCCATCTCCGCCTCCACGCGGTTGCGCTTGCGCATGGAGTCCGCGGCGATGTTGCCCAGCGGGCTGTCACCACCGTTGGAGTTGTTGCGCCGCTGCACGTCGAGCGGGGCGTAGGAGAAGATGGACGTCAGCTGCAGCTTCACGTCCATGCCCAAGAGGTACGGGATGAGCAGGTCCGTCGTCTGCGCGTCCTCCTGACGGCCGCACTCGGCCATGGCCTCGCGCACGCCCGGCGCGTTGATGAACTCCCCCGGGTCCCAGAAGATGTCGTCGTCGAAGCGGTACTTGCGCATCGCCTCGTTGCACCAGAGGCCGTCCACCGGGAACGCGTGGTAGTCCTGGCTGACGACCTCGGCGCCCTCGGCCTCGCCCAGCTGGTTGGGCATCTTCACGACCAGCTCCAGGCGGCCCACGTACTTGGCGAACGCGCCCGAGTGCGACAGCACGACCTTGCGGCCGGCGGGGTCCGTGACGAGCTGCGGCGGGTTGAGCACCACGTGCAGGTGGCCGCCCAGGATCACGTCCATGCCGCTGACGCCCGCGATGTGCACGCGCACCACCGACTTGTCGTTGCCTTCCGGCCCGAACCACTCCAGCACCTTCCACGCGTCATGCGCGCGGTTGATGAAGGGCTTCGCGCGGCCGTACTCGTAATAGGCCTCATAACCCTGGATGAGATCCTGGTCCTCGGTGAGGCCCAGGTGGCTGACGATGACAATCAGGTCCGTCACCGGACGCAGCAGCTCCACGTAGGAGCGCGCGGCCTCGTTCTGCTCCAGCGGCGTCACCTGCAGGCTGTTGCCGCCCTCCACGATGGAGTTGAGCGAGGAGATGTTCGCCATGCCGATGATGCCCACGCGCAGCCCCTTCACCGTGCGGATGGTGTAGGGGGTGGTCACCATGGCGGCGCCGTTGGTGCCCGTGGTCTTCGGGTCGTCCCAGTAGTAGTTCGCCGCCAGGAGCGGGAAGTTGGCGAAGTCGCGCGCCTTCTTGACGAAGTTGAGCGCGCCCGCGTCGAACTCGTGGTTGCCCACCACGGCGGCGTCCAGACGGGACTCGGACAGGAAGCGGAACTCCGCCTCGCCCGTGTTCACGTTGAAGATGGGCGCGCCCTGGAAGCAGTCACCGGAGTCCAGGTGCAGGACGCGGTCACCCTTGGCGCGCTCGCGCTTGAGGATGGAGGCGATGCGCGTGGCACCACCAAAGGGACCAGCCTCCGGGATGAGCTCCAGGTCCTGGTCGGTCTTGAGCGGCGTGAAGTCGTACGGGACGAGCCGCGAGTGGATGTCAGAGGTATGGAGGAGGGTAAGCCGCACCTCCTGACCCTCGAGGTGGTAATCCTGGCCTTCCAGCACAGGCATGCACGAGGCGAGGGCCAGGGCGCAGGCGCAGAAGAGGCCGAGCAGTGCGCGACACATTCGTGGCGGATCCGTGATTCTGAGGGAGTGACGACTTGAGGACGGCGCAACCTACGGGATCAAGGGTGCACGGGCAAGCAACGCCACCGTGGCACCTCCACCTACCAGGACACCAGGAGAGCAGGCAGACATGCGTCCCAGCAGTTCCAATGTGACTGACATCGAGATCATCGAGGATTTCTCCGCCACGGCGCGTTGTGACGAAGGTTTCCTCCGAGTGCGTCGGCTGCGCTGCCGCAACCGGCGCGCGGATGGCTCGTCGTCTCCGGTGTACCGGGTGGATGTGGTGGACCGGCCCCGGTTGGACGCCGTGTCCGTGCTCATCTACCGCCGCGCGCCGGATGGAAACCTGGAAGTCCTGACCCGGATGAACCTGCGCCCCGCGGCGTACTTCCGCCGCGAGCAGACCGCGTCCATGACCGTTCCTGATGCGGTGAGTTATCTGCGCGTGGAGGAAATCGTCGCGGGCCTGCTGGAGCCGTCCGACAAGGGGGAGGAGGGGCTTCGCCGCCGCGCGGCGGAGGAGGTGAAGGAGGAGGCGGGCTTCACGGTGCGGCCGGAGGACATCCAGCTGCTGGGCGGCGCCTTCTTCCTCGCGCCGGGCATCCTGTCGGAGAAGGTCTTCCCCGCGGCGGTGGACGTCACCGGCGTGACGCAGGGCGAGGTGGAGGGAGACGGCTCTCCTCTGGAGGAGGGCATCCACCTTCAGTGGCGGCCGCTGCAGGCGGTGCTGGAGGCGTGCCGCCGCGGTGACATCGCGGACGCGAAGACGGAGGTGTCCCTCACGCGGCTGCTCGCGCGGCTGGGCTGAACGCCGCTTGCTGTTTCCGGGGGGAGGATGGACGGGGTAGGGTGCTGCCCCGTTCCGCTTCCTCCTCCAGGCGAGGTTCGTCGCATGTCGTTGCCCCCGTGGCTGGCCCAGCTGCTCCCCATCCTCATCCTGCTCGGGGCCATTGGCCTGGTGCTCTCACGGTTGCCGAAGGTGGAGCTGGGGCACACGGATGCGTTCCGCCGCCGCCGCTTCTTCAACTGGTTCCCGCTGGGCCTGACGTACGCGTTCCTCTATATGGGGCGCTACAACGTCAACGTGGCCACCAGCGCCATGGGCGCGCAGACGTCCAACGCGGACTTCGCCACCATCTTCTTCTGGGGGACGCTCACGTACGGCGTGGCCTTCCTCCTCAATGGCCCGCTGACGGACAAGCTGGGCGGCCGCTTCACCATCCTGCTGTCCGCGGGCGGCAGCGCGGTGGCGAACATCGCCATGGGCGGCCTGGTGTACGCGGTGCTGAAGAACGGCTGGGCCCCGCCGGGCGGCGTGGTGACGTGGCTCGCGTTCCTCTACAGCGTGAACATGTACTTCCAGAGCTTCGGCGCGGTCTCCATCGTGAAGGTGAACGCGTCGTGGTTCCACGTGCGCGAGCGCGGCCAGCTGGGCGGCGTGTTCGGCATCCTCATCTCGCTGGGCCTGTACTTCGCGTTCGACTGGTGCCGCTTCATCGCGGACGCGGCGCCGGTGTGGTGGGTGTTCTTCGTGCCCGCCGCGCTGCTCGCGGGCTTCCTGGTGCTGGACTTCTTCGTCATCCGCGACACGCCGTCCCAGACGGGCCACCCGGACTTCGACACGGCGGACGCGTCCAGCGGTGAGACGGGCCCGGCGCTCAGCGTGCCGCAGCTGTTCGGCAAGCTGCTCAGCAACCGCGTCATCCTCATCATCCTGGGCGTGGAGTTCTGCAGCGGCTTCCTGCGCAACGCCGTCATGCAGTGGTACCCCAAGTACGCCAAGGCGGTGGGCGAGTCCGGCGGCTTCGTGGCCTCCAACTGGGGCATGCTGTCGTGCGTCGCGGGCATCCTGGGCGGCATGTTCGCGGGCGTCATCAGCGACCGCATCTTCGACTCGCGCCGGGGCCCCGTGTCCGCGGTGCTCTACGCGGGCCTGCTCCTGGGCGCTGTCGGCGCGGTGTTCCTGCTGGGGACGCAGGGGGCCGGCTGGTCCGTGGTGTTCATGTCCCTGTGCGTCATCGGCGTGCACGGCATGCTGTCCGGCACGGCCACCATGGACTTCGGCGGCAAGAAGAACGCGGGCATCGTCGTAGGCATCATCGACGGCGCGGTGTACGCGGGCACGGCCATCCACGCGCTCGTCTATGGCGCCATCCTGCCCACGGGCGCCGCCATGAAGGACCCCGCCAACTGGAAGCCGTGGCCCCTGGCCATGCTGCCCCTGGCCGTCGTGGGCCTGCTGCTGGCGACGCGGGTGTGGAACGCGAAGCCCCAGCCCAAGGCGGCGCCCCTGCCGGTGGGCGACGTCATCCCGGGCGCCGTGCCGGGCGCGTCGTCTCGTACGGGCACCAACGGTTGAGGCCCCGGCGGAGTGCGTCCGGGTGTGCCGCCCCGGACGCTTCGCCCTCCTTCGGTGGGGGTGGCTCCCGTGTGACAGGCCTGTGACGTAGACTGGAGTTTGTGTCCCAGGCCCCCGAAGCGCTCCACAGCCGGTTCGACGTCCACGACCGCAAGCAGTTCGAGATCAAGCTCGAGTACCAGCCCACGGGCGCGGACGAGACGCGCTACCTGGTGGAGGCCTACCTCTTCCTGCCGTCGAGCCTGAACATCGACGCGGAGACGTACCCGCGCGCGGACTTCTACGCGGACATCCACAACTACGTGCGCTTCAAGACGCCGGTGATGGGGCTCGGGGAGATCCTGTCCTCGGAGGGCTCGCCGCTGGTGAAGCTGGAGGCGTGGCAGCGCACGGGGCTGGCGCCGGAGTCGGACGTCGTCTACCAGGCGAAGCTCCTGTCGTGCGTGCTGCGCGGCGCGCTGCGCCGGTTCGCCACCACGGTGGAGACGCGCTGTGACGCCAGGACGGGCGAAGCGGCGCGCGTGGACCTGGAGTCGGTGGTGCGTCAGGCGGGGGCGTCCGTCCCCGTGGTGCTGGAGCGCTTCCGCGCGTGGCTGCGCGCGACGGGTGAGGCGAAGCTCCAGGAGAAGACGCGCGCGTCGCTGCGGCTGGTGGACGAGTACGTCAGCCTGCTGGTGGAGCAGTTCTTCCGCCGCGCGGTGGCGGACATGGACGCGCTGCCGCGCACGGGGCCGTGGCTGCCCTTGCGCAAGGGGCTGATGGAGGCGGTGCTGCGCGAGGAGTCCTACCGCAAGGAGCACCGGCTGCGCTCCGTGTTGAGCCCCACGGGGGACAACGAGGAGTACATGCAGCGGCTGGGCTTCCTGAAGAAGTTCTGCATGAACGTGCTCTTCCTGTCCTCGCGCCGCCGTCAGCGGCGGCAGGGCTGGGAGGAGGTGCTGTTCGCCATCGCGGCGGGCGTGGCCATGGCCTTCGCCACGTCGGTGGCGCTCTGGGCGCAGGTCCGCTACACGCAGGTGAGCCTCAACTTCTTCCTGGTGGCCGTGGTCGGCTACATGATGAAGGACCGCATCAAGGAAGGGCTGCGGCGCATGTTCAGCCGCGTGGCCGCCACGCACCTGTACGACCGCACCACGGACCTGGTGGACCCCGTCACGGCGCGCGCCATTGGCACCTGTGAAGAGCGCGTGGACTACGGCGCGGCGGTGAAGGTGCCCAAGGCGGTGTCGTCGCTGCGGCTGCAGGACGACTTCCTCACCGTGTCCCAGGGCGAGTTGTCCGAAGCGGTCATCCGCTACCAGAAGCGCATCGTGCTGGACGCGCGCCTGTTGCCGCGCTCCGAGCGCGGCCTCACCGGCGTGACGGACATCCTCCGGCTGCACGTGGGCCGCTTCCTGCGCGACATGGACGAGCCGGAGTTCGCGCTGGAGTACGTGGACCTGGAGGACTTCTCCGTGGGCCACATCCGGGGCGCGAAGCGCTACCCGGTGGACCTGGTGTTCCGCTTCACGGTGATGGAAGACGGCGTGCGTCACGAATCCGCGCAGCTGGTCAGGCTGGTATTGGACCGCAACGGCATCCAGCGCATGCAGAACTTCGCCCGGCCTCCGGAGGTCCTGGGAGAGGCGAAGGAGCCCGTGGGGTCGGTGCCCATCCAGCCGGCCGCGTTGCGCCAGGGCGCGTGATTTGATGGCCAGCCCCGCGCCGGGGGCATGTATCTTCCGGCGCACATGGCTTTTGAAGACCTCAAGCAACGCGTGCGGCCGGACTGGCGCGACGCACTCCGGGGCATCCTGGAGAAGGCCCGCTCGCTCGGCCCCCAGGCCGTCCTGGCGTTCGACCTGGACTCCACCCTCTTCGACAACCGTCCCCGCCAGGCGCGCATCCTGCGCGAGTACGGCGACGCGCGGTCCTTGCGCCTGCTCTCCGCGTGCGAGCCGCGCCACTGGGACACCGGCTGGGACATGCGCGCGGCCATGCGGGCGTGCGGCATGGAGGACGCGGAGGTGGAGCAGCGCTACGCGGACGCGCGCGCCTTCTGGCAGGAGCGCTTCTTCACCAGCGACTACTGCGTCTCCGACGAGGCGATTGACGGCGCCGCCGCCTTCACGCAGGCGGTGGCCGCGACGGGCGCGCAGGTCGTCTACCTGACGGGCCGCCACGAGGCGATGCGCGAGGGCACCGTGTCCTGTCTCGCGCGCTGCGGGATGGTGACGCCCCCCGGCGTGGACGGGCGCGTGCACCTCATCATGAAGCCCACGCTCGCGGAGAACGACGACGCCTTCAAGCGCGAGGCGCACGCGCGCCTGGGCCGCATGGGCACCGTGGTGGCCGCGTTCGACAATGAGCCCACGCACGCCAATGACTACCGCCACCGCTTCCCGGAGGCGACGGTCATCCACCTGGCCACGGACCACTCGGGACGGGTCGTGGAATTGAAGGATGGCATCGTGTCGGTGCCGCATTTCTCCATGGAGGACGTGACGCAGCGCGCCTGAAAGAAAGGCGTGATGGACGACGGTTTCTGAAAGGCTTTGGAAGTCCCATGGCCGCGCGCTAAGAGGCGCACGGCGTCCGCCGCCCTTTTCCCCCTCGGGTCTTCAAGGGGCGGCCCAACCGGAGGCATGCCGCGGTGGCCAGCGCGTACTCGAAGGACCTGTTGTTGACGATGTACCGGAAGATGTACCTCCTGCGCCGCTTCGAGGAGCGGGCCGGCCAGCAGTACACGCTGGGGAAGATCGCCGGCTTCTGCCACCTCTACATCGGCCAGGAGGCCGTGGCGGTGGGCTGCAACGAGGCCATCCGCCCGGATGACTACATGCTGTCCGCCTACCGCGACCACGGCCAGCCGCTGGCGCGTGGCAGCGACGCCGGGATGATCATGGCGGAGCTGTTCGGCCGGGGCACCGGCTACAGCAAGGGCAAGGGCGGCTCGATGCACATCTTCGACATCGAGCACCACTTCTACGGCGGCTACGGCATCGTCGGCGGACAGATTCCGCTCGCGGCGGGCATGGCCTTCGCCAGCCGCTACCGCAACGAAGACCGCGTCACGGTGTGCTTCTTCGGCGACGCGGCCGCCAACCAGGGCTCGTTCCACGAGACCTTCAACATGGCGCAGAAGTGGAAGCTGCCGGTCATCTACATCTGCGAGAACAACCGCTACGGCATGGGCACGGCCATCGCGCGCACGTCCGCGGTGCCGGAGATCCACAAGCGCGCCTCCGCGTACGGCATGCGCGGTGAGGCCGTGGACGGCATGGACGTCCTCAAGATGTACGAGGCCGTGAAGGACGCCGCGGAGTACTGCCGCGCGGGCAAGGGCCCCGTGCTGCTGGAGGCGAACACGTACCGCTTCCGCGGCCACTCCATGGCGGACCCGGCGAACTACCGCACCAAGCAGGAGGTGGAGGACGAGCGCAAGAACGACCCCATCCCGAAGCTGCGCGAGTTCGCGATGAAGCAGGGCTTCAAGCTCACCGACGCGGACTTCGAGGCCATCGAGGAGGAGGAGAAGCGCGCGGTGGACGCGGCGGTGAAGTTCGCCGACGAGTCGCCCGAGCCCAGCGTGGACGAGCTGTGGCGCGACACCATCGTGGAAGAGGGCGAGCAGGACGTGCGCCCGCGTGAGCGCGTGCTGGGCGTGAAGGTCACCCACTGGCCGAAGTACCCGTCGGGCCAGGAGCTGAAGGTGACATGGGACCTGGAGCCCCGCGCCGAGGCCGAGCAGGCGGACAAGAAGGCGGGCCTGATCCGCTAGCGCCCACGTTCCCCCAAGCCACTACCCTTTCGAGATTCGAGTTCGGAGCCGACGATGCCCGAGTTGATGTATCGCGAAGCATTGAACCAGGCGCTCGCCGAGGAGATGGAGCGCGACGCCAATGTGTTCCTCATTGGCGAGGAAGTGGGCCGCTACAACGGCGCCTTCAAGGTGTCCCAGGGCCTGTTGGACAGGTTTGGCAGCGCGCGCATCATCGACGCGCCCATCAGCGAGCTGGGCTTCACGGGCCTCTCCGTGGGCGCGGCGGCGGTGGGCCTGCGCCCGGTGGTGGAGATGATGACCTGGAACTTCGCCATCCTGGCGATGGACCAGATCGTCAACAACGCGGCCAAGCTGCGCCACATGAGCGGCGGCCAGCTGCGCTGCCCCATCGTGTTCCGCGGCCCGGGCGGCGCGGGCGGCCGGCTCTCCAGCCAGCACAGCCAGGCGCTGGAGGCCAACTACGCGCACTTCCCCGGCCTGAAGGTGATCGCCCCGGCGACCCCGGCGGACGCCAAGGGCATGCTCAAGGCCGCCATCCGGGACGAAAACCCGGTGGTGATGTTCGAGGGCGAGCGCCTCTACGCCATCAAGGGCGAGGTGCCGGAAGGCGAGCACATCGTTCCGTTGGGCAAGGCGGACGTGAAGCGTGAGGGCACGGACGTCACGCTGATCACCTGGAGCCGGATGTACTACTTCTGCATGGAGGCCGCGGAGGCCCTGGCGAAGGAAGGCATCAGCGTGGAGGTGCTGGACCTGCGCACCCTGCGGCCCCTGGACGAGGAGGCCATCCTCGCGAGCGTGCGCAAGACGAACCGCGCGGTCATCTGCGAAGAGGGCTGGGCGCTGGCGGGTATCGGCGCGTCCGTGGTGGACCTCATCCAGTCCCAGGCGTTCGACGACCTGGACGCGCCCGTCGTGCGCGTCACCGGGTTGGATGTGAACATGTCCTATGCGGCGAATCTGGAGAACGCGACGCAGCCGGACGCGCCCAAGATCATCGAAGCCGTCAAGAAGGTCATGTACCGCGGCGAGGGGGCCTGAACGCGTATGGCTACGCCCATCCAGATGCCCAGCCTTTCCCCGACGATGAAGGAGGGGAAGATCGTCAAATGGCTGAAGAAGGTGGGAGACAAGATCTCCTCCGGAGACGCCATCGCCGAGGTGGAGACGGACAAGTCCAACCTCGAGGTGGAAGCCTTCGACGACGGCTACCTCATCTCCATCGCCGTGCCCGAGGGCGAGGTCGCCACGGTGGGTTCGCCCATCGGCTTCCTCGGCGCCAAGGGTGAGAAGGCCACCGGTGGTGGTGCGCCTTCGGCTCCTGCGCCCCAGAAGACGGAGGCCCCCAAGGCCGCCGCTCCCGCCGCGCCGAAGCCTCCCGAGCAGGCC
>NZ_RAWL01000650.1:0-3237 GCF_003668885.1 Corallococcus sp. AB049A
CCTCCCGCCCCCGCCGCGCCCGCTGTCCCGGGCGCCGGCAGCGTGGCGCCGGAGGTGCAGCTGTGCCTCCAGCACCTGAAGCCGGAGGAGCGGGACCGGGCCGCGAAGGCCTTGGGGCCGCTGGAGTCCGTGCCGCTCTACCGGGTCCAGCTGGAGGTGGAGCCGAAGGAGCGGCGCGTCTGGGGCAAGGTGCAGGTGCGGCTGGTGGCGAAGGGGCCCAGGCCGGTGACGGAGCTGTACCTGCGGCTGACGCCCAACACCCGCTCGCGCCAGGTGACGCTCTCCGGCGCGAAGCTCAACGGGAAGGCCGTGACGCTGGAGCTGGGGCCGGAGCCCACGCTGCAGCGCATCGCTGTAGACCCTCCGGTGGCCCCGGGCGGCGCGCTGTCGCTGGAGGTCTCGGTGAAGGGCACGGTGCCCAGGGCGGCGCCGGGCGCGGAGTCGCTGATGGGCTCGGGCGGGCTCCTGGGCGGGAGCGCCAGGGGCGGCGGCGCGGACGACCACGGGGCCTTCTCCGCCACGGCGGACGTGGTGAGCCTGGTGGGCGTGGTGCCGCAGGTGCCCCCGGTGGATGACCGGGGCCAGCCGTGGGCCGGTCCGCAGGGGCTGGGGGACCTGGCGCTGTACGAACCCGCGCATGTGCTGGCCACGCTCACCGTGCCGCCGGGCTGGTCCGCGCACGCCACCGGGACCCCCATGGGCGCGGTGCCGGAGCGCGACGGCCGGGTGCGCTACAGCTTCGCGGCGGCGGCGGTGCGCGACTTCCCGGTGCTGGTGACGCGCGGCTACCAGTCCGCCACGGCCACGGTGAACGGCGTCACGGTGGAGAGCCACTTCGCGGCGCAGGACGCGGCCGTCGGCAAGCGCGTGCTCAAGTACGCGTCGCAGGCCCTGACGGAGTTCGAGAAGCGCCTGGGCCCGCTGCCCTACACCCACTTCCGCGTGGTGCAGGCGCCCTTGAGCGGCGGCGCGGGCGGCATGGAGTTCCCGGGGCTGGTGACGGTGGGCACGTCCCTCTACCGCGCGAAGCAGGACCCGCTGTCCATGCTGGTGGGCATGCCCGGCATGGAGGCCATCCAGGAGCTGCTGGACGCGCAGGGCGCCGCGATGCTGTCCCAGGTGGGCGCGCAGGTGGGCGCGTCCCTGGAGCGCACGCTGGAGTTCACCGTGGCGCACGAGGTGGCGCACCAGTACTTCGCGGGGCTCGTGGGCTCGGACCCCATCCGCGACCCGGTGGTGGACGAGTCCCTGGCCCAGTACGCGGCGCTCCTCTACATGGAGTGGGCCCACGGCCCGGAGGCCGCCGAGTCCCTGCGCAACGAGGCCCTGGTGATGCCCTACCAGTTCTACCGGATGACGGGCGGCAGCGACGGCCGCGCGGACCGGCCCACGGGCGACTTCGACGGCGGCGAACTGGAGTACGGCGCGCTCGTGTACGGCAAGGCGCCGCTGCTGCACCACGCGTCGCGCAAGCTGGTGGGGGACAGCGCCTTCTTCAAGGCCCTGCGCGCGTACGTGGACACGTACCGCTTCAAGTGGGCGTGCAAGGCGTGCTTCACGCAGGAGCTGGCGAAGGCGAGCCCCGCGAACGCGAAGGCGCTCACCCAGCTGCGCACGCGCTGGTGGGAGGAGTCCCACGGCGACGAGGACCTGGGCGCCGCGGACCTCCAGGGGCTGATGGAGGCCATGGGCGGCGGCGCCATGGGCGGCGTGAAGCTGGACGCCCAGACGCAGGAGCTTCTGGAACAGCTGCTGCCCCAGCTCATGGGGCAGTAGGGCGAAGGCAACGGTCAGTCGAACAGCGCCTGCACGAACTCGCGCGGCTCGAAGCGGCGCAGGTCGGCGATCTTCTCGCCCACGCCCACCCAGACCACGGGCAGCTTCAGTTCGTCGCAGATGCCGATGATGACGCCGCCCTTGGCGGTGCCGTCCAGCTTGGTGAGCGCGATGGCGCTGACGCCCACGGCTTCGTGGAACTGCTTGGCCTGCTGGATGGCGTTCTGCCCGTTGGTGGAGTCCAGCACGAGCAGGATTTCATGGGGCGCGCCGGGCAGCGCCTTGTCCATCACGCGCTTGACCTTCTTGAGCTCCTCCATGAGCGGGGCCTTGGTGTGCAGCCGGCCCGCGGTGTCCGCGATGATGACGTCCGCGCCTTCCGCTTGAGCCTTCTTCACCGCCTCGAAGATGACGGCGCTCGGGTCGCCGTTCTCCGGGCCCTTCACCAGCTGGGCCCCGGCGCGCTCGGCCCACACGTCCAGCTGCTCCGTGGCGGCGGCGCGGAAGGTGTCGCCCGCGGCGAGCACCACCTTCTTGCCCTGGCCAGTGAGCTGCGCGGCCAGCTTGCCGATGGTCGTCGTCTTCCCGGCGCCGTTGACGCCCACCACCATCACCACGTGCGGCGGGCCCCCGCCCTCCAGCGAGCGCGGCACGGGCAGGTCCACCATGCGCGCCACCTCGTCGCGGATGGCGCCCTTGATGCGCTCCGGGTCCTTCAGTTCGTTGCGCTTGAGCTTGTCGCGCGCCACCTCCACCAGGTGGTCCGCGGTGCGCACGCCGATGTCGGCGGTGAACAGAATCTCCTCCAGCTCCGACAGGACGGACTCGTCCATGGTGCGCTGGCCGCCGAACAGGCCGTTGAGCCGGGCCATGAAGCCCTGGTTCCGCGTGCGGTCCAGCCCCTGGGCCAGCGTGCGGCCACCCTCCGCCTCCACCTTGGCGCGCGCCGCGGCGGCCTCGGCCTGACGGGCGGCCTCCGCCCGGGCGGCCTCCTGGGCGATGGCCTCGTCGCGCAGGCGCACCGCCTCCACCTGCTCCCGCTTGCGGCGCTCGCGCGTCTCGTCGTCCAGGGCCTTCTTGGCGCGGTACTCGACGCGCTTGGCCTCCTCCTCGCGCTCCTTGAGGGCGCGGACCTGCGCCTCCAGGCGGGCCTTCTCCGCGGGGTCCTTCGCGGCATGGGCGGCGAACGAGGCCGTCTCGCGCTCCCGGCGCAGCTCGTCCATGCGCGCGTGGGCGTCGTCCAGGTCGCGGCGCCGGGCGAGCTCCGCCTCGTTGGGCGGCAGCTCCACGCGCAGCTCGGGGCGCTCCGCGGGCAGCTGGGGCACCTCTTCGGGCTTCCTGGCGGCCTCCGGCACGCGCTTCCTGCCCAGGAGCTTCCGCGCCGCGACGAGCGCCAGGACGACGAAGACCGCCGCGCCGCCAATGCCGACGATTTGACCGTCGGAGAGGCCGGTGTCCGGC
>NZ_RAWL01000651.1:0-3201 GCF_003668885.1 Corallococcus sp. AB049A
CCCGCGTCATGCTTGGCATGACAACTTCCCCCACGCCCGGAGGAGCGGGGGCATGCGCGACGTGTTGTCTTCCGGGCTGCATGACTTGAAGTGGATGCATGCAGCGCGTCGTGAGCGGGGTGTGACAGGCGGCGCGTGTTGGACGTGGCATGGTGGGAAAAGCCATGCCCGTCAGCGTCTTCGACCTCTTCAAGATTGGAATTGGACCCTCCAGCTCGCACACGGTGGGGCCCATGCGCGCGGCCCGCACCTTCGTGGTGGGGCTGTCGGACGCGGGGCTCCTGGAGCGCGTGACGCGGCTCAAGGTGGAGCTGTTCGGTTCGCTGGGCGCGACAGGCAAGGGGCACGGCAGCGACAAGGCGGTGCTGCTGGGCCTGCGCGGCGACACGCCCGAGGACGTGGACGTGGAGCTGGTGCCGTCCATCGTCGCGCACTGGCGCGCGGAGGGGCGCGTGTCGCTGCTCCAGCGGCTGGTGCTCCCCTTCCGGGACGGCGAGCACCTGGTGATGCACAAGCGCAAGGTGCTGCCCTACCACCCCAACGGCATGCGCTTCACCGCCTTTGGCGAGGGCGGGGAGTCGCTGGCCTGCCGCATCTACTACTCGGTGGGCGGCGGGTTCGTGGTGGACGAGCACGCGACGAAGGGCGCGGATCCGCTGCGCGCGGAGACCGCGGCCGTGCCGCTGCCCTTCAAGTCCGCGGCGGAGCTCCTGGACCACTGCGAGCGGGAGCGGCAGCCCATCAGCTCGGTGATGATGCGCAACGAGTTGACCTCGCGGAGCGAGGAGGAGATCCGCTCGCGGCTGTTGCGCATCTGGGAGGTGATGCAGGCGTGCGTGACGCGCGGGTGCACCACGTCCGGCATCCTGCCCGGCGGGCTGAAGGTGGAGCGGCGCGCGGCGGCGATGTACCAGCGGCTCATCAGCCGGCCGGAGGCGGGGCTCACCAACCCGCTGACGGTGCTGGACTGGGTGAACCTGTACGCGCTCGCGGTGAACGAGGAGAACGCGGCGGGCGGGCGCGTCGTCACGGCGCCCACCAACGGCGCGGCGGGCATCATCCCGGCGGTGCTGCACTACTACTGGCGCTTCGTGCCGGGTGCGAACGCGGACGGCGTGGTGCGCTTCCTCCTCACGGCGGGGGCCATTGGCGCGCTCTACAAGGAGAACGCGTCCATCAGCGGCGCGGAGGTGGGCTGCCAGGGCGAGGTGGGCAGCGCGTGCTCGATGGCGGCGGGTGCGCTGGCGGAGGTGCTGGGCGGCACGCCGTTGCAGGTGGAGAACGCGGCGGAGATCGCCATGGAGCACAACCTGGGGCTCACCTGCGACCCCATTGGCGGGCTGGTGCAGGTGCCCTGCATCGAGCGCAACGCGATGGCCTCCGTGAAGGCCATCAACGCCGTGCGCATGGCGCTGTCCGGCGACGGGAAGCACTTCGTCAGCCTGGACAAGGTCATCAAGACGATGCGCGACACCGGCCGCGACATGAAGGACAAGTACAAGGAGACCGCGCGCGGCGGCCTCGCGGTCAACGTCCTGGAGGTCGCGAACCTCAGCGTCGGCCTGCCGGAGTGCTGAGGCCTACCGCCTGCGCTTGCCACCGCGCCCGGCGGACGCCGGCACCGCCTTCGCCATGGGCGCGGGACGGGCGGCGAGCCACGCCTCCACCTCCTTCGACTGCGCGGTGCGCCCCGCGGACCTGAAGCGCTCCAGCGCCTGTGACGCCGCGTCGCGCGCCTCCGCCTCCTCGCGCTCGGTCCACAGCGCCCGAGCCAGCGCGAAGCCGGACTCCGCCAGCGAGTCCTCCTGCACGTCCTTGAAGGCCAGCGCCTGCTTCAGCGTGGCAATCGCGTCGCGCGTGCGGCCCAGGCCCAGCTGCGCCTGCCCCACGCCGTCCAGCGAGTAGTAGACCCGCTCGTCGTCCGGCCCGAGCTTGTCCTGCTTCACCTTCAGCGCCTCTTCGTAGTCCTTCAGCGCGTCCTCGTAGCGCTTGAGCGCGAGGAGGCTCATCCCCTCCTCGTCCAGCGCCTCCGCCAGCTTCACGTTCTGGTTGCCCAAGAGCGTGCGGTGCAGCGACACCGACACGCGCGCGTGCTCCAGCGCCCCGGCGAAGTCCCGCTGCTCGCGCAGCGCCATGGACAGCGCCTGGTGCCGGCGCGCCGTGTCCAGGTGCACGGGACCCATCGCCTTCTCCGTCTGGGCGAGCGCGTCCTTCAGAACCTTCACCGCCTGCGCGCTCTTGCCCGTCTCCAGGAGCGTGCGCCCCAGCGTGAACGCCACCCGCGCCCGCTTCGGGTGCCCCTCCGGCAGCGCCTTCGCCAGGAGCCCCGACGCCTCCTCCAGCAGCTTCAGCGCTTCGTCCGGCCGCTCCTGCATCAGCGCGAGGTTGGCCGCGTTCACCTTCAGGTCGCTCTCCAGCACCGCGTCGCCGCCCACGCGCTTGAGCGTCGCCTCGCCCAGCCGGCCCCAGCGCTGCGCGAGCGCGAACTGCTCCTGCTCTCCGTCCACGTAGAGCAGCTTGTTCATCACCGACACCGCCAGCCGGTCCGCGCGTCCCGCCTCCGCGTCGTAGACGGCCTGCTCCAGCACCGCGCCGCCCGCGGCCTTGTCACCCAGCACCGCCTGCGCCCAGCCCAGGTGGAATCTCAGCTCCGCCATCAACGGCAGATAGCCCGTGGCCATCACGCGCGCCTCGGCCCCCTTGGCCAATTCCAGCGCCTTGGGCATCCGGCTCAGGTCCACGCGCGCCTTCACCTCCGCCAGCGTCGTCTCCAGCGCGTCCAGCTCCGCGCGCTTCGCGGGGTCCGCCGGCAGGGGCTGCAGCTCCGTCAGCGCTTCCACATCCGCGCAGTCACCCGGCGCGGGCAGCGCCCAGGCCGCGTCCAGCGACTTGTCCACCAGCGCCACGTCCGCCGTCTGGAGCGTGTCCACCAGCGCGCCCAGGTCCTTGCGCCGCCGCTCCAGGCACACGAAGCGCTGGGACAACAGGGCCTCGGTCTGCACCTCGCGCACGCGCGTGTCCTCGCACGCGGACGTGTGCTGCTTCGCCCACTCCGCGCCGTAGCCGTCCAGCACGTCGCCCACCCGGCGCGCCATGTCCCGCGCCACCGGGCTCTTCGTCGCGAGGAACGCCTGCGTCACCTTCGCGCGCGCGTCCGGCCCCCAGCGCTGCGCCACCAGGTCCGCCGCCCCGTCGCATACG
>NZ_RAWL01000652.1:0-3196 GCF_003668885.1 Corallococcus sp. AB049A
TTTCAGGGGGTTGCACAGGGGCCCGCGCGACAGCCAACAAGACGGCCGGAAGACGTTGCAGCGTGGGGGCGGCACGCACGGTAGGAATTGCCGGACGCGGGGCCGCCCGGCGTCGTGCGCGCGGGTGGGGTGGGGCGGCTGATCCGTTGGAAACTCCCCGGAAGCGCGCGTGTAGGCAGCGCCTCGACGGGATGGCCAGAGGGGCCCGGGCGCCAGGTCGGTGGCGCCGGGCCCACACTCCAGCGGACTTCAGCGCCGGTGGGTGAACTGCACGCGACGGCCGCCACCCTGGGGCGGCATCATCGGCGGCGCTTCCAGGCCGAACTGCCACCAGAGCGGCTCATAGGGCTTCATCTTCAGGCGCTTGTCGTTCTGCAGCTGGGCGAGGCTGCCCTTGAGCTTCTCGTCGGACGGGTTCTGCTCCACGCCGCGCGCGAGCACGCGCTGGGCCGCGTCCTTGTCCTTCAGCTGCAGCAGGCACCAGGCGTAGACGGCCCAGACAATGGACTCCTTCTTGCCGCTCTTGGCGGCGGACTCGAAGGAGGCCTTCATGGCGGGCACGTCGTTGCGGCGGAAGTGCAGGGCGCCCTCCATGGCCTTGGCCATGTAGTTGCGCGTGCTGGCCTTCTCCAGGTGGGGCTTCGCGCCGTCCAGATCCTTGATCATGTACTTCAGCATGCCGATCTGGGCGTGGATCTCCGGGCCGATGAGGAACTGCCACTTGTCCCAGACCAGGCCCTGCTCCAGCGTCTTGACGGCCCGGTCCACGCGGCCCTGGGCCTCCTTCTGGTTGGCGGGCTGCCCCTGCAGGTCGTTCTGCACCGTCGTCATCAGCGCCTGGACGCGGGTGGAGACCCGGCGGGCGAGGATGATGTAGGTGGCGAAGAAGACGATGACGCCGGGCACGATGCCGGCCCACCAGGAGAAGCCGCCGGCGAGCTTCACCAGCACGCCGACCGCCAGCCCCACGGCCAGGGAGATGAGGAGGTTGTACATGCGCTGCCCCTTTAGCGGTGTGCGTGGACCACCGCAATCTTCGGATGCACACGAACCGAAGGCGCGATATACGTTCGGCCGCCTCGCTCACACCCAAGGGGCCCTCTGTCGAAATTGGTAGACGAGGCGGACTCAAAATCCGCTGCGGCTGACCCCGCGTCCCGGTTCGAGTCCGGGGAGGGCCATCTTCAAACGCAGACCCGGCGCCCGAGATGCCGTCCCTTCCGGGCGCCCTAACGTGAAAGCGATCCCCTGTCCCCCGCGCTGGAAGACGCGATGAAGGTCCTGCTGGTCGAGGATGATCCAAGCCTCCGCGAGGGAATGGGAGAGCTGGTCTCCGAGCTGGCGGACGTGCAGGCGGTGGGCACCCTCGACGAAGCGCTTCGCGCCCTGGCGGCGGACCGCTTCGAGCTGGTGATGACCGACATGCGCATCGCGGGCGGGCACACGGACGGCCGGGGCGTCCTCCAGGCCGCGCGCCGACAGCGCCACCCGGTGGCCATCGTCAGCGCCGCCGGTCCGCAGGAGGTCGCCCAGGTCCTGCACCCCTCGGAGCCGGACGCGCTGCTGATCAAGCCCTTCCAGGTGGACGACATCATGGAGCTGGTCGAGCGCTTCCTCGCGCTCAAGCGCCAGGTGGTCGCCGCCGCCGGGGAGCCCCTGGATGGGGATTCTCCTGAGTGGAAAGAGGCATCACCCGGAGTAAAGTCCGCGGACCCGGCCCGGGATGGCGCCCGGCTGTGGCTGCGGCTGGCGCCGGAGGCGGCCTTCCCCTGGAGCCATCCCCGGTCCGCCCACGGCATCCTCCTGGTGGAGGGCGACCTGGAGCTGGACGGCGAGCGCTATGCGGCGCCCTGCTACCTGTTCCTGTCCCTGGGCGCGTCGCCGCAGGTGAAGACGCGGGCCGGCGCGCTGGCTGTGTGCGTGCCGCTGCGCGGTTAGGCGACGAGGTCAACCCGTGGACATCCCCCTCTGGCCCACGCCGCATGATCCGTCACGTCTGGGGCGTCCGTCCCGGCGCGCGGCCACCGCGGCGGTGGAGACGCACATCGCCGTCCTCAAGGGCGAGCCGCTGAAGGCCGCGCTCGCCACCGCGCTGCGGGAGGCGGAGGGACTGGGCGGGCAGGAGCGGCGCTTCGTGGCCCTGGCGGCGCGCGAGCTGTCCCGGCACACGCGGCTGCTGGACCTGGCGGCGCGGCAGCTGGGGCACTCGCCGGGGAAGCACGCGCTCACGGAGGACCAGGCGCTGGTGCGCTACACGCTCTGGCGGCGCCTCTTCTGTGGTGAAGGCTGGGCGCGCATCGGGCCGGAGGTGAAGCTGCCGGGGCCGGTGCGTCCGCGCACGCTGCATGACGCGGTGCTGGAGGGGCTGGCGACGAAGCCCCTGGAAGAGCCCGCCGCGCCGGAAGGGCCCGAGGCCGTCGTCGAGCGGCTGGCCACCCGGTACTCGTTCCCTGGCTGGCTCACGCAGCGGCTGGCGCAGGTGTACCCGGAAGGGACGCTCGCCGGGCTGATGGCGTCCCTGGATGAAGAGCCGTCGCTGCACTTCCGCGCGCGGCCGCCGGGGACCCGGGACGCGGTGCTCGCGGCGCTGGCGGAGGAGGGCGTGGCGGTGGAGGCGGTGACGTGCGCGCCGGACGCGCTGAGGGTCTCGGACTCCAGCCACCGCATCTTTGAGTCGAAGGCGATGAAGGCCCGGCGGCTCCAGGTGCAGGACGTGGGCAGCCAGCTCATCGTCCTGGCGTGCCTGCCTCCCGGTGCGAGCCTCACGGGGCTCACCGTGGCGGACGTGTGCGCGGGGGCCGGCGGCAAGACGCTGGGGCTCGCGGACCTGGTGGGCGCGAAGGGGAAGGTGCTCGCGGGGGACCGCTCCAAGCGCCGGCTGTCGGACGCGCGCGAGCGGGTGCGCGAGTTCGGCCTCAAGCAGGTGACGTTCCCGCACCCGGTGCCGCTGGAGGCGGTGGACGTGGTGCTGGTGGACGCGCCGTGCAGCGGCACGGGGTCGCTCGCGCGCGAGCCGGATCAGAAGTGGAAGCTGTCCGCGAAGGCCATCACGGAGTTCCAGGCCACGCAGTCCGCGCTGCTCGCGGAGGTGGCCGCGAAGGTGAAGCCCGGGGCACGCATCGTCTACGCCACGTGCTCCGTGCTGCCGGAGGAGAACGACGCGGTGGTGGAGCGCTTCCTCCAGAAGCACCCGGAC
>NZ_RAWL01000653.1:0-3143 GCF_003668885.1 Corallococcus sp. AB049A
GCCCGGGGAGGAGCGGCCGGATGAAGTCTTCGCGGCGCGGGGACGGTGAATCTGCTTAGGGGACATTGCGTGGACTCGGTTCCGCTTTACTCTGGGCCACCGCGCGCCGGGCGGCCAGCCGAGAGGAAGTTTCGGGGGGCGCGCGTGGTTTTGGTCTGGTTCTCCCTTACATCTCCTGGGAATTCCCTTCACTCGCCGCGTTCCTTCGAGGATCCTCCGGCGAGAGAGCCAACATGATTGAATGGACGCTAAAGAAGCTCATCGGGACCAAGAATGAGCGCGAGCTCAAGAAAGCCCGCCTGAAGGTCGCCCGCATCAACGAACTGGAGGGCAAGATGAAAGCCCTCGAGGACGGAGACTTCGCGCGCGAAACCGCCCGGATGAAGCAGGAGATCGCGAACGGCAAGCCGCTCGACGACCTGCTGTTCGAGGCCTTCGCCCTCACCCGTGAGGCGGCGCGCCGGGTCATCGGCCAGCGCCACTACGACGTGCAGCTCATCGGCGGCATGTTCCTGCACGAGGGCTGCATCGCGGAGATGCGCACCGGTGAAGGCAAGACGCTCACCGCGACGCTGCCCTCCTACCTCAACGCCCTGTCCGGCCGCGGCGTCCACGTCGTCACGGTGAACGACTACCTCGCCCGCCGCGACGCGGAGTGGATGGGCCGGGTCTACAAGTTCCTGGGCATGACGACGGGCTGCGTGCTCCACGAGCTGTCCGACAAGCAGCGCCAGGAGGCGTACCGCTCGGACATCACGTACGGGCAGAACAACGAGTTCGGCTTCGACTACCTGCGCGACAACATGAAGTTCCGTCTGCAGGACTACGTCCAGCGCGAGCTCAACTACGCCATCGTCGACGAGGTGGACTCCATCCTCATCGACGAGGCCCGCACGCCGCTCATCATCTCCGGCCCCACCGAGGACAGCACCGACAAGTACTACCGGGTGGATCAGGTCATCCCGGGCCTCGTGCCGGACCAGGACTACACCCTGGATGAGAAGCACCGCTCGGTGGCCCTCACCGACGACGGCATCGACAAGCTCCAGAAGCGCCTCAACGTCGGCAACCTCTACGACCCGGGCGAGATCGAAACCCTCCACCACGTCGAGCAGGCCCTGCGCGCGCACACGCTCTACAAGCGCGACAAGGACTACGTGGTGAAGGACGGCGAGGTGCAGATCGTCGACGAGTTCACCGGCCGCCTCATGCAGGGCCGCCGCTGGTCCGACGGCCTCCACCAGGCCATCGAGGCCAAGGAGGGCGTGAAGATTGAAAACGAGAACCAGACGCTCGCCACGGTCTCGTTCCAGAACTACTTCCGCATGTACTCCAAGCTGTCCGGCATGACGGGCACCGCGGACACGGAAGCCGAAGAGTTCGCGAAGATCTACAACCTGGACGTGCGCGTCATCCCGACCAACCGTCCGCCGCAGCGCCGCGACGACCAGGACGTGGTCTACAAGACGGAGCGCGAGAAGTTCGAGGCCGTCGCCGCCCAGATTGAAGAGCTGCACAAGGCCGGTCAGCCGGTGCTCGTGGGCACGGTGTCCATCGCCAAGAGCGAGGTGGTGTCCAACTTCCTCAAGAAGCGCGGCGTGCCCCACAGCGTCCTCAACGCCAAGGCGCACCAGCGCGAGGCGGACATCGTCGCGCAGGCGGGCCGCAAGGGCGCGGTCACCATCTCCACCAACATGGCCGGCCGCGGCACGGACATCCTCCTGGGCGGCAACGCGGAGGTCATGACCAAGAGCGAGATGGGCCCGCCGCCGGAGCCGCCGGAGGCCATGGACGGCCAGCCCCTGGACCTCACCGGCTACCAGGCGGCGCTGGCGGACTACGAGAAGCGCTTCGCGGAGGTGAAGGCCAACAACGAGGAGCTCACCAAGCGCGAGCGTGAAGAGGTCATGGCCGCTGGCGGCCTCTTCATCATCGGCACGGAGCGCCACGAGTCCCGCCGCGTGGACAACCAGCTGCGTGGCCGCGCCGGCCGCCAGGGTGACCCGGGCGCCAGCCGCTTCTTCCTGTCCCTGGAAGACGACCTGATGCGCATCTTCGGGTCCGAGCGCATCCAGATGTTGATGGAGCGCCTGGGCATGGAGGAGGGCGAGGTCATCGAGCACATCTGGCTCTCACGCGCCATCGAGAGCGCGCAGAAGCGGGTCGAAGGCCACAACTTCGACATCCGCAAGAACCTGCTCGAGTACGACGACGTGATGAACCAGCAGCGGCGCACCATCTACAAGCTGCGCCGCCAGGTGCTCGCGTCGGGCGCGGGCATCCCCCTGGTGGAGTACGAGGAGGACGTGAAGACGCGCGTGAAGACGCGCTCCGAGCGCGTCATCTCCTGGGCGGACTTCCGGGAGATGGTGCTGGACGCCGTGGAGGACGTCGTCGTGTCCATGACGGACACCTACGCCCCCACGCGCAGCTCGGACACCTGGGACATCGCGTCCCTGTCCAACTCCGTGAAGGAGTCGCTGAACCTGGAGATGGCCTTCGAGGGCGTCGGCAACCGCGACGAACTCCAGGAGCAGATCTACGCGGCGGCGGAGAAGGTCTTCACCGCCCGCGAGCAGGAGTTCGGCGAAGACTTCATGCGCTTCCTGCAGTACCGGTACCTGGCCACCATCGACCAGCTGTGGAAGGACCACCTGCTGGCCATGGACCACCT
The DNA here is from genome assembly GCF_003668885.1 of Corallococcus sp. AB049A. NCBI lineage: Bacteria > Pseudomonadati > Myxococcota > Myxococcia > Myxococcales > Myxococcaceae > Corallococcus > Corallococcus sp. AB049A. The sequence continues at coordinate 2,675 of NZ_RAWL01000653.1, forward strand.
GCGCCAGGGCATCGGCCTGCGCGGCTACGGCCAGAAGGACCCGAAGCAGGAGTACAAGAAGGAAGGCTACACGGGCTTCATGCAGATGCTGGACGCCATCAAGACGCAGTTCGTCAGCCAGATGATGCGCGTGCAGGCCCGCTCCGCCTCCAACGCGGCGGAAGAGACCGCCCGCATCCAGCGCCAGCTGGCCCAGCAGCAGAAGAAGGCCGTGGAGGGCCGCGCGGACGCGGAGGGGAAGCTCGAGGAGGCCACCGCCACCCCGGTCGCCCAGCGCGAGGCCGCGGCCGGCCCCAAGCCGGTGGGCCGCAACGAGCCCTGCCCCTGCGGCAGCGGCCGCAAGTACAAGAAGTGCCACGGCGCCAACGAAGCCAACCCGTAGGCGCCTGAAAGCCTGATGGAAGCGCCCTCCGGCGCGGTCGCCCTCCCTGGAAAGGGGAGCGGGGGCCGCGCCGGTCGTCTTCCTGTC
>NZ_RAWL01000654.1:0-3142 GCF_003668885.1 Corallococcus sp. AB049A
CCGCCGAGAGCTACACCTATTAAGTCGTCGGCAGCGTCAGCTGTGTATAAGAGACAGTCCTGATTGTCCGCGCCCCGCCCGCTACTGGACGGAGCGCGTCAAGACGGGTGCGGCGCGCGACAGGGCCCGTGACTTCGGTTCCCCTCTGAAGGCGCGCGCGGCTAGGGTGGCCCCGTCATGGCACACCCTTCCGCTGGCAAGCCCCTTTCGCGCGACCTGCTGATCAACCCTGACAAGCTGCGCGCGCAGTACTACGACGACACGCCCGACGCGTCCGTGGCCGAGCAGCGCGTGGCCTTTGGCACCTCCGGTCACCGGGGGAGCGCCGCGCGCCGCAGCTTCAACGAGGCGCACATCCTCGCGGTGGCGCAGGCCCTGTGCGAGTACCGCAAGCAGCAGGGCCATGACGGCCCGCTCTTTTTGGGCATGGACACGCACGCGCTCTCCGAGCCCGCCCAGCGCACCACGCTGGAAGTGCTCGCCGCGCACGGCGTGGAGGTCCGCTACACGGACGGCGCCACGCCCACGCCGGTCATCTCCCACGCCATCCTCACGTACAACCGGGGCCGCACCAGCGGGCTCGCGGACGGCATCGTCATCACCCCGTCCCACAACCCGCCGGAGGATGGCGGCATCAAGTACAACCCGCCCAACGGCGGCCCCGCCGACACGAACGTCACCTCCATCGTGGAGAAGCGCGCCAACGAGCTGATGGCCGCGGGCAACAAGGGCGTGCAGCGCGTCCCCTATGAGCGCGCGCGCTCCAGCGCCACGGTGAAGCCGTACGACTTCATCACGCCGTATGTCGCGGACCTGGTGAACGTGGTGGACCTGGACGTCATCCGGGGCGCGAAGCTCAAGCTGGGCGCGGATCCGCTGGGTGGCTCCAACCTGGCCTACTGGGCGCCGCTCGCGCAGAGGTACGGCCTGGACCTCACGGTGGTGAACCCCACCGTGGACCCCACCTTCGGCTTCATGCCCGCGGACCATGACGGGAAGATCCGCATGGACTGCTCGTCGCCGTACGCCATGGCGAACCTGGTGAAGCTGAAGGACCAGTACGCGCTCGCGTTCGGCAACGACACGGACTCCGACCGCCACGGCATCGTCACCCGCAGCATGGGGCTGATGAACCCGAACCACTACCTGGCCGTCGCCATCCACTACCTCTTCCGCAACCGGCCGGGCTGGAAGGCGGACGCGGCGGTGGGCAAGACGCTGGTGAGCAGCAGCCTCATCGACCGCGTGGGCAAGGACCTGGGCCGCCGCGTGGTGGAGGTGCCCGTGGGCTTCAAGTGGTTCGTGGACGGGCTGCTGGACGGCTCGCTGGGCTTCGGCGGCGAGGAGTCCGCGGGCGCGTCCTTCCTGCGCAAGGACGGCACCGTGTGGACCACGGACAAGGACGGCATCATCCTGGACCTGCTCGCGGCGGAGATTCTTGCGCGCACCGGCAAGGACCCCGGCGAGCACTATCAAGAACTGACGAAGAAGTTCGGCGCGCCGCTGTACACGCGCATTGATCAGCCGGCCACGTCCGCGCAGAAGGCCGCGCTGAAGAAGCTGTCGCCGGAGGCGGTGAAGGCCACGTCGCTGGCCGGCGAGCCCATCCTCCAGCGCCTCACGCGCGCGCCGGGCAACAACGCGGACCTGGGCGGCCTCAAGGTGACGACGGAGAACGGCTGGTTCGCCGCACGTCCGTCCGGCACGGAGGACGTGTACAAAATCTACGCGGAGAGCTTCCGCGACCAGGCGCACCTGGACACCATCGTCCAGGAAGCGCGCGCCATCGTCGGTGAGGCGTTCGCCGGAAAGTAGGCGTGGACGCGGGCGCCTCGCGCGGGGTTCGATGCCGCGCGAGGAGCTCCACCGTCCATGGACGTCAAAACCATCCTGCAGTACGTGCTCGCGCTGTTCATGGTCGCCGCGGGGGTGAACCACTTCCTCAAGCCCCGCATGTACATGCGCATCATGCCGCCGTACCTCCCGTGGCACCGGGAGCTGGTGCTCCTGAGCGGCGTGGCGGAGGTGCTGCTGGGCATCTTCCTGCTGGTGCCCGCCACCACGCGGCTCGCGGCCTGGGGACTCGTCGCGCTGCTCGTGGCGGTGTTCCCCGCGAACATCCACATGGCCCGGCACCCGGAGCAGTTCCGCAAGATTCCCCGGCAGCTGCTCTGGGCGCGCCTGCCGCTGCAGGTGGTGCTCATCGCGTGGGCGCTCTGGTACGCCTGAGCACGCCGGAGCCTTCGTCAGCGCCAGAGCGGCGCGTGGTCCTCGATGTACTGGCGCACCGTGCGCGTGGGACGTCCCAGCAGGTTCGTGAGCGTGGGGTCCACCCGCTCCGCCTTCCCGAAGCGCAGCCCCACGTGCATCAGCGTCTGCAGGCCTGACTGGCCCCACGACAACCGGCGCTGGAGCAGGTGGCGCAGGTAGCCGGGCACCGACGCGGGCACGTAGCGGATGGGCCGCCCCAGCACCTCCGACAACACGGACGCCACCTCGTCGAACGTCACCGCCTCCTGCCCGGTGAGCGTGAAGGCGCGGTTGCGCAGGGACGTGTCCAGGAGCGCCCGCGCCGCCACCTCGCCCACGTCGCGCACGTCCACGAAGGCCACCCGGCCGTGCCCCGCCGGCATGTAGAGACGGCCGTCCTGGCGGATGTCCTCGCGGTACGCGTCGCCCAGGTTCTGCGCGAAGAACGCCGGGCGCAGCAGCGTCCAGCCCACGGTGGAGTGCATCAGGTGCGCCTCCACCGCGTGGTGCGGAGCCCACGCGCTCTTCTCCGCGCCCGCCATGGACAGGAACACCACCTGCTTCACGCCCTGCGTGGCGGCCGCGTCGATGAACGCGTTGAGCGCTCCTTCCGCGTGCGCGATGGCCAGCGGCCGCATCAGGAACACGCCCCGCACGCCCTCCAGCGCCGGGAGGAACGTCTCCGGCCGCAGGAAGTCCAGCGGCGCCGGCATCACGTCCCCGTCCATCTCCTTGAGCAGCGACGCGGTGTGCTCCGGCGACTTCACCGCAGCGCGCACCGCCACCCCTTCGGCCAGGAGCGCGCGCACCACCGCCCGCCCCACGTTGCCCGTGGGCCCCGTGACGAGCACCGGCCCGCTCACCACGGCCGCACCTCCGCTGCGTCCGAGAC
>NZ_RAWL01000655.1:0-3134 GCF_003668885.1 Corallococcus sp. AB049A
ATGCCGAACCGGCGCGGGTCCACCGCCGCCAACGCCGGGATGTACGTCGCCACGCGGCCCTGCCCCAGCACCGGCCGCACCCCGTCCCAGACCTCCGCCAGCACCGCCTGGTAGTCCATGGGCTGCATCCTCGTCCGGAAAGGAACGCGGAGGCTTTCAGAATTTCCCAGGCGCGGTGTCTGCTGCGGCATGCGCCTGTTCCCGACCACGCTCCTGGCCCTCTGCCTCCTGGGCACCTTCCCCACCGCGTGCTGCAGCAACGCCAGCCCGTCCACCAACAGCTGCCAGACCCCGGACGAAACACCGGCGGAACCCTCGGCGCTCCAGGTGACCCGGCTTGGCTCCGGTGAGTTGAACGCCGCGGGCCAGACGTGGCCCTACCAGCTGCTCAAGCTGGAGGTGCCCGGCCGCGCCCCCTCCTATGCGCAGTGGTTCCCGCCCCGGAAGCCCGGCGTGTCCCCCATCGTGATGCTCACCAAGCCCTATGACGGCATCGCCTGGACCGGCGAGGCCGTGGACGCGAAGTGGGCCGCGCGCGGCGCCGGCATCCACCCGGACGACAGCGAGCCACACCATGGGCCGGGCTCCTCGCCCATCGCGTTCACGCCCACCACGCCGGAGATCATCGCGAACGAGGCGTTCATCTACCTGGTCCATGACTTCGGCGTGCTCGCCGTCTTCGGCCGCTTCTACGCGGGCGGAGACCTCCAGAACGACCGCGACGACATGAACGCCGGCATGCGCTTCCTGGCCCAGGCCCCCAACGTGGACACGAAGCGCATCGGCGTCTTCGGTGGCTCCTGGGGCGGCTACGAGGCGCTCTACGCGGCGGCGGATGCCCCCTCCACGGTGGTGCCCGCCGTGGGCGTCGCCCTGGCCCCGCTGTCCGACTTCGCCGCGGAGGTGGACTACGTGAGCCGCGTCGTGCCGTCGCGCGTGAGCAACCCGGACCTGCGCACGCGCTACCAGCAGTTCTTCGAGCCCTACTTCCGCCGCATCCACGCCACCACCGGCGGCGACCCCACCACCCCCGGCACGGACTACACGCGCTGGACCGCCGCCCACCTGGCCAGCACCGTCCAGACGCCCTTCCTCATCCTCCACGACGACTGGGACACCCTCATCCCCGTGGAACACACACGCGCGCTCGTCTCCCAGGCCCCGCGGCGCTTCACGCCCCTGTACCTGCAGAACCTCACGACCGTGGACTGGAACACCCTGCCGCCGGACCACGGGCCGCTGCTCACCGCGCACGGCGGGCCTGTCATCACGATGAGCGTGGGGCACCTCATGGTGGCGCTGGGCGCGGCGGACCAGCCCCTCTACGTCCCGCACGCCCAGGGCACCGTGCGCGCGTGGCTGCAGGGCGTGCACGCCGCCCAGGCGCAGGGCCGCGACGTGAGCGACGTGGTGCCCCGCCTGCTGGAGCTCACCGATCCGCGCGTGGTGATGTTCGAGCCCTCGCTGGGGACGCTCCAGCCGGGCGCCGCCTTCATCGCCCAGGAGGTCAACGCCGTCTGGGGCACGGGCTTCACCGACGTCAACGTTCGCTCGGTGCTCGCCCCCGGCCTGCCCACGCCCTGAGTCCCGGAAAAAACACCGGCGTGTCGATCCTCGCCGGACCCATTCGTCGCACCTTTGAACGGGCGAACGGATGCCCCGGAAGGGACGGATGCGACCATGGAGCTGACGGCAACGGAGTTCGTGACGCTGGACGGAGTGGTGCAGGCCCCGGGAGGCCCGGACGAGGACCGGAGCGGCGGCTTCACCCATGGTGGCTGGGTGCAGCCCCATTCCAGCGAAGAACTCGGCGCGCACGTCGTGGACATCTTCAGCCGGGCGGACGCATTCCTGCTCGGGCGCGGGACGTACGACATCTTCTCCAGCTACTGGCCGCGCATGACCGACCCGAACGACCCCATCGCCGGGCCGCTCAACCGGCTGCCCAAGTACGTGGCGTCCACCACGCTGCGCCGCGTGGAGTGGGCGAACTCGACGCTGCTGGAGGGAGACACGGTGGAGGCGGTGCGCCGGCTCAAGGCCTCCCCCGGCCGCGAGCTGCAGGTGCATGGCAGCGGCGGCCTGCTGCAGACCCTGCTCAAGCATGACCTGGTGGACGTGCTGCACCTGCACGTCATCCCCGTGACGATCGGCAGCGGCCGGCGCCTCTTCGGAGAGGGAACGCAGCCCCGCATGCTGCAGCTCACCGCGTCCCGGATCACGCCCAAGGGAGTGGCGCTGCTCACCTACCGGCGCGCCGGGCCCCTGAGGGTCGGCACCATGGGTTGATCAGCGCAGCCCCGCGAGCTTCGACAGCTCGCGGGCCATGGCGCGCAGCTCCTCCGCGCCCGCCGCGTTAGGGCTCACGTCGAACACCACCTCGTAGCCCAGCCCCGCCTGGTTGATGGCCTCCGAGCGCGGGATGCGTGCCTTCAGCACCGGCACCGTCACGTCCTTCAGCGCCTCCTCCATCGCCTCGTTGGTCGCGGGCGTGCGCCGGTCCCACAGGTTCACGGCCGCCACCAGCTGGCCGCCCTCCTCGCGCACGTCGCGCCACGCGGTCTCGATTTCACCCAGGCCCTGCAGCGCGAACGCGCCCGTGGGCACCGGCGCCACCACCACGTCCGCGAAGCACAGCACCGCCTCCGTGAACGCTCCGATGCTCGGCGGCGTGTCCACGACGATGACGTCCGGCGTCCACGACAGCGTCTTCAGCGCGCGCGGAATCGCCTGCAGCCGGTGCCCCCAGCCGAACAGCTCGCGCTCCAGCGCCGCCATGCGCGGGGCCCCCGGCGCGATGAACAACCCCGGCCGCTTGGGAGACGCCACGACAATCTCATCCAGCTTGTGCTTCGGCCGCGGCCCGAAGGCGTCCGCCACGCACGGGCCCTCGCGCGTCTCCAGGCCCAGCACCAGCGACGCATGCGCCTGCGGATCCAGGTCCAACAGCAGCACCCGGCGGCCCGCGTCCGCCAGCGCCGCCGCCACGTGCGAACACAGGGTCGTCTTCCCCACCCCACCCTTGATGGTGCAGAACGCAATCGCCGGCATGGCCCCGGGGTCTACCAGGAATCCGCCACGGCGCGGGGCTGCTCCGGATTGGCACGCCCGCCCCATCCGGGGCGCTCCAGAAT
>NZ_RAWL01000656.1:0-3132 GCF_003668885.1 Corallococcus sp. AB049A
CGGCTGTCCACGCGGAGGAGCGCGGATGGGGGCACGTTCGACCATGGCGCGCAGTACTTCACCGCGCGGGATGCGCTCTTCCGGGAGCTGGTGGACGCGTGGAGCGCGGAGGGTGTCGTCGCGGAGTGGCGCGGACGCATCGGGACGCTGACGCGTGGGGTGGTGACTCCCGCGAAGGAGTCCGTGCGGTACGTGGGCGTGCCGGGGATGAGCGCGGTGGCGAAGGCGCTCGCGGACGGGTTGGACGTGCGCATGGGCGTGCGGGTGGAGCGCGTGGCGCGTGAAGGCCGGGCCTGGCGGCTGACTTCGGAGGCGGGCGAGGACCTGGGGCTCGCGGAGGTGGTGGTGGCCGCGGTGCCCGCGCCGCAGGCGGTGCCGCTGCTGGCGGGAGCTCCCGCGTTGGCGGCTCAGGCGGGGGCGGCTCGGATGTCGCCATGCTGGGCGGTCATGGCGCGATTCGATGCTCCGGTGGCGGTGGCGCTGGATGGCGCGTTCGTGGAGGACTCGCCGTTGTCGTGGGTGGCTCGGGACACGAGCAAGCCGGGGCGGACTTCGGGTGAGCGCTGGGTGCTTCACGGGTCGCCGGAGTACAGCGCGGCGCACCTGGAGGAGACGGCGGAAACCATGGCTCCGAGGCTCGTGGAGGCGTTTGGTCAGGCGCTGGGCCGGGACGTGCGCGCGGTGGAGGCCGTGGCGCACCGATGGCGCTTCGCGATGCCGTCACCGCCTCTGGACGCTTCCGCGTTGTACGACCCGGCGCTGGGACTGGGGGCCTGCGGTGACTGGTGCGCGGGGCCGCGTGTCGAGGGCGCGTTCCTGAGTGGCGCCGCGTTGGCGAGGCGGATCTCCGGGGCCTACTGACGCTCGCGGACCACCAGCGTGCGGCGTGCCGTCAGTCCGCGGTCGTCGGTGACGAGGATGTCGTGCGTGCCCACGCTCGGCTTCCACCAGAGGCGTTCGGCGGCCCTCGCGGTTCCCAGCACGGCTCCGTCCACGAACCATGTCAGCTCGCGGTCGTGCGCGGCCTCCGCCTCCAGGGGGATCTTCTGCTCCTCCGTGTTCATGCCCGGGATGAGCAGCGCCACCTGCCCCTCCGGCGGTGAGAGGATGGTCGGCGTGTCGCGCTCCCCTCCCGCGACGCAGCCGGGTGCCAGGGGCGGCGGTTCGGGCAACTGACGCTGCTGCTCCGCGAGCCACCGGCGCAGACTGGACGGCCAGGTCAGGTACACGCGCGACTCCGTCTTGCGTCCGTCACGGCACCCCGGCCCCACCGCCAGGCCCGATGCCACGTCCACCTCCACCCGGTGGTGGTACGGACACGGCGCCGTCGGTACCGCCGTGCGCACCGCGTCCACCCGCTTGCGCTGCGTGCACGCGTCCGTGGGCAGGTGCCCCGAATACGCGCACACCTCCACGCTCACCAGGTCCCTGGGCGGCGCGGCGTCCTCCTCCTGCAACGCCGCGCCCCTGGGTCCAATCCCTTCCAGGATGTCGAACAGCAGCGGGGCCGCGTTCTCCGCGCCCACCAGGTGCACGCTCGACGCGTGGTCGAAGTTGCCCAGCCACACCACCGCCGTGTGCTTCGGCCCGGAGCCCGCCGCCCATGCATCCCGGTTGCCAAAGCTCGTGCCCGTCTTCCAGTGCACCCGCGCCGGCAGCCCCGTGAGCCGCCGCCGCTCCGGGAAGTCCGGCCGGTCCCTCAACGCCAATGCCTTGCGCGTCAGCCACGCTGCCCCTGGCGACACCAGCGACGAGGCCGCCTTCGCGGGCGCGTCCTCCTCCAGCACCCGAAGGGGCCGCACCTGGCCATCTCCGGCCAGCGCCAGGTACACGCCCGTCAGCTCCAGCGGCGTCAGCTCCAGGCCACCTACCGCCGCGGACAGGCCGTAGTGCCCCGGCCGCGGATCCAGGCTGGTGACGCCCGCCTGCCGCAGCGACCCCAGGAAGCCCTCCACGCCCACCCGCTCCAGCAGCCTCACGAACGGCAGGTTGAGCGACTGCGACAGCGCGGACTCCATCCGCACCAGCCCCAGGAATCGCCCGTCGAAGTTGCGCGGCTGATAGCCGCCGTACGCCACCGGGATGTCCGGCACCAGCGTCTCCGGCCCCACCAGGCCCTGATCAATCCCCAGCGCGTACAACAGCGGCTTGAGCGCCGAACCCGGCGAGCGCGGCGTGGCGAAGCCGATGATCTGCCCGCCGTGCTTTTCATCGAAGAAGTCGAAGTTCCCCACCAGCGCGCGCACCTCGCCCGTCTCCCGGTCCGCCACCACCGCCGCGCCGTTGTGGATGCCCTGCCTGTCCAACCGCCGCGCCGCTTCTCCGAGCGTGCGCTCCACGAACCGCTGCGTGCCCGCGTCCAGCGTCGTCGCCAGCCACGTCTCTCCCGGCCGCTGCGCCTTGAGCCACACCGCCGCGTGCGGCGCCTCCCTCGGAAACGGCGTGAGCACGTCAGGCACCTGCGTGGCCCGCACCTCCGCGAGCACCGCGTCGGACGCGACGCCCTCCACCGCCAGCCCTCCGGAATCCAGCAGCCGCCGGGCAATGTCGTCCCGGGCCGAGCGCAACCGGTCCCGGTTCTCCGGCGACGGGAAGCGCCTGTTCGGGTTCTGCGGCACCGCCAGCAGCGTGGCGATCTCCGCGGGGCTCAGGTGCTGGGCGGTGTGCCCGAAGTACGCGAGCGCCGCCGCCTCCACGCCCTCCACGTTGCGCCCGTAGGGCACGAACTGGAGATACGCCTCCAACACCTCCTGCTTGGACAACCGCGCCTCCAGCTGGGCGGCGCGGAACGACTCAATCACCTTCGAGGTGAACGTTCGGGGACGGGGCTCCAGCACGCGCACCAGCTGCATCGTCAACGTGGACGCTCCGGACACCCGGCGCCCCCGGCTCAGGTTGAGACCGAGGGCACGCAGGGCCGCGATGGGATCCACGCCCGGGTGCTGGAAGAACCGCTTGTCCTCCAGCGCCAGGAGGGCGCGGACATAGGCCCGGTCGACGCGGTCCTTCGGCGCGGGGATGCGCCACCGCTCGTCCGGGGCGAGGAAGACGTACGCGGGCGCTCCGTCCCGGTACGCCATCACCACCGAGGGGGGCGCCGCCAACCGCTCCGGCAGCGGCACCCACCAGGCC
>NZ_RAWL01000657.1:0-3131 GCF_003668885.1 Corallococcus sp. AB049A
GGGGGAGACCCGGCCGGGGGCGGCTCAGCCACCGCGGAGGTCGCTTCCGGAGGCGGCGCCTGGGGCAGCGGCGGAATGGGGTGCTCGGGCGTCACGCCGCGCCGCGTGACGGCATACAGCACCCGCACCAGCAGCAGCCCCGCGGCCAGCCCCATCAGGACGCGCCAGACCATGGGTGGAACCGGAGGCTCGCTCACCGTGAAGCGCGCGTGCACCGCCTTGGGGCGGGTGGTGAGGAAGCGCACGTCCACGTCCCACGCGCCGGCCTCGTCGGGGACGAACTCGGTGCTCCAGCCCACGGCGTCGCGCGTCAGCGTGCGCGTCACCTGGCCGGGCACGCCCTCGCGCGAGAACGCGACCGTGACGGCGCCCCGGAAGGGAGGGCCCTGGAGGTTTCCCACCGACAGGGTGAGCCGCAGGGGCTCACCGGGGCGGGGGACGGCGGGCGTGAGGACGCCCTGGAGCTGGTCCTCCGCGTCCCGCCAGGAGAGGGAGAGCAGCTCTCCCTTCCGCTCCACCTTGATCTGATCCGTCGCCGGAGCGGCGGCGGCATGCAGGGCCAGCAGGCAGGTCATGACGACCCACCCCCACACGGCGGTCGTGCGGCTTTGCCTCACGGGTCGCTGTCCTCTAAGATGCGCTGCCCTGTCACCTTCCACTGAGCCCGCTCCCCCCGGGGAGTAACCCGGGATGAACCCTCAAGCCTTCGGGAAATACCAGCTCCTCAAGAAGCTCGCCACGGGCGGCATGGCCGAGGTCTGGCTTGCGCGCCAGACCGGTATCGAGGGCTTCCAGAAGGAACTTGTCGTCAAGCGCATCCTCCCGCACCTCGCGGAGGACCGCGAGTTCGTGGAGATGTTCAAGAACGAGGCGCTGATCGCCGCGCGCTTCAACCACCCGAACATCGCGCAGGTCTACGAATTCGGCGAGGCCAACGGCACCTACTACATCGCCATGGAGTTCATCCACGGCGAGGACCTGGGCCGGGTCATGCGCAAGGCCAGCGGGATGAACCAGTGGATCGCCCGTCCGCTGGCCATCCGCATCGTCGCGTCCGCGTGCGAGGGCCTCTACTACGCGCACAGCCGCAACGATGACCGGGGCCAGCCGCTCAACGTGGTGCACCGCGACATCAGCCCGCAGAACATCCTGATCAGCTTCGATGGTTCGGTGAAGCTGGTGGACTTCGGCATCGCGAAGGCCGCGGATCAGGCGTCGATGACGAAGTCCGGCGCCATCAAGGGCAAGTTCGCGTACATGGCGCCCGAGCAGGCCGCGGGCAAGCACCTGGACCGGCGCGCGGACATCTTCGCCATCGGCCTGGTGCTGTACGAGATGCTCACCGGGCACCGGCCGCTCAAGAAGGACTCGGAGCTGGCCACGCTGCAGGCGGCCATGGAGTGCAACATCCCGTCCCCGTCCGAGGTGGCCGACGTGCCCCGGGACATGGACCACGTGGTGATGCGCGCCCTGGCCAAGAGCGCGGATGACCGCTACGACAACGCGCGTGAGTTCCAGACGGCGCTGGAGGAGCTGCTCGTCAACGAGCGCTGGCTCGTCACCTCCGGTCAGATCTCGGAGCTGATGAAGACGCTCTTCGCGGATCGCCTGGACGAGGAGCGCAAGCAGGGCCAGTTCGTGCCCGTGGGCGAGGACTCCAACACCGCGCCGCCCCGGCCGCCCCCGGACATGAGCTGGGAGGCCCCGCCGGGCGAGTCGCCGTCGCGCGGCTCCCGGAGCAACGCCACGCGCACGGGCGCCGCGCCGCGCCGCTCGACGGGCATGTCCCCCGCGCTGGCGGAGGATCCGAACGAGTACGACGCGCCGTCGCTCACCGGCGTGGAGCAGCCGCCCCCCCGGCGCCGCTCCAGCGTGTCGGAGCCGGCGGTCCGGCGAGGCACGTCCACCAGCAACCCGAACGCGACGCAGATCGCCCGCACGAGCTCGCGCTCGGACCTGCGCAGCCAGTCCGCGGACGACGCCCCGGCGCCCCGGCGCAGCATGTCGCGCGCGGTGCCGGTGTCGGAGCCGCCCATGCGCTCGCGCTCGGGCGTGCAGCGCATGGACCTGGAGGACGACGAGCGCACGCGCCTGCCGCCGCCGGAGGATGATCCGGAGACGGAGCCGCTGCCCGCGCCGCCTCCGCCGCGCCGCCGCACCAGCGCCAACCAGGCCGCCGTGGAGGCGCCGCGCCGCCGCACCTCCAGCCGCGTGGACGCGCCGCGCCCGCGCCCGGTGGCCCCGCCGGTGGACGAGGACGAGGATTCCGGCGAGCGCCGTCCGTCGCGCTCCAGCGCCCCCGCGCTGCCGGAGCCGGTGAAGCCCCAGGGCGGCGGCGTGCGCACGCTGATGTCCGTGGGCCTCGTCGTGGGCCTGCTCGCGCTGGGCGTGCTCTTCCGCGAGCCCATCCTGCTGGCGCTCACGTCCAAGGCCGCGGACGCGCAGGGCGTGTGGCTCACGGTGAACACGAACCAGCCGGTGAAGGTGTCCGTGCGGCACACGGAGCGCTGCGGCAGCCCGGAGCCGGTGACGTTCCTGGGCACCGCGCCGCTCACGCGCGTGCAGGGCGCCCACCTGCAGGACACGCTCATCCTGGAGAACGACGCCCAGGGCATCTACCTGGAGGATTCAGAAGAGCTCGCGTTCGGCCAGCCCGGCGAACTGAAGACCTTCGAGCGCAGCTTCAAGGAAGGCACCCTGAAGCTGAAGATCACCCCCAGGTCCATGGCCCCGGGCCTGACGGTGTACCGGAACAACCAGATGATGGGCAGCGCCGGCACCACGCTGAAGCTGATGGAGGGCAAGCAGCGCCTGGAGCTGCGCGGCAAGCAGCTCAAGGAGCCGGTCGCCTTCGAGGCCACCATCAAGGCCGACGAGACGACGGACCTGCCCCTGGATCTGGCCTCCGCGCTCTAGTAGCGCGGCAGGGACGGGTCCACGGTGCGCGAGTACAGGTCGATGCCGCCCTGGAGCGATACCGCCTCCAGGCCCCGGTCCAGGAGGTACGCGGCGCCGTGCAGGCTGCGCACCCCGTGGTGGCAGTAGACGACCACGGGGCGGCCCCGGAAGGCCTCCAGCTGCTCGTGGAAGTCCTCCAGCTCCGGCAGGGGCATCAGCACGGAGCCGGGCAG
>NZ_RAWL01000658.1:0-3122 GCF_003668885.1 Corallococcus sp. AB049A
CCTCCACCCCCCGCCACCGTGGAGGTCCGCTTCGAGGCCCCGGTCAAAACCGTGCTCGGCCGCCCAGGGGGCGGAAAGTTGCCCATCAACCAGGTCGTCGCCCTGGCCCCCGGCCCGCTTCGCGTCCAGTACACCTGCCCGGGAAAGCGGGCACCTCGGGGTATCGAGACCTACAACGTCCGACCTGTATCCGGGGAACTCCAGACGCTCCGGGTCCCGTGCCCAAGGCGGCGCTAATTGGCACGGCGACTTACGCGTATGCGGCATCCGCACCCCCCGGAGGACACGTAGGACCGGGTAAGCTTGAGTGCCCTTAAGTCGTTGGAATTCCTTGGCTTTCCACCAAGCGGGCGCGTTTACACATGTCAGAGGGGTCCGTAGACTCCGGCCCCTCTATGGCTCGCGCGAAGAAGCGGAAGAACATCAACCGACAGAGGACCTACCCCGCGGGGAGGGTGGCCCGGCAGCTCCCGGTCGCCCCGGAGCCCAACCGACTGGTGAAGGTGTGGCGGCGCGTGTTGGAGCGCCGGCTGCGCACGCGGCTGCGGGGGAAGGTGGCGGTGGAGATCCACGACAACACCCACACGATGCTGACGTTCCAGCGGCAGCGGGCGCTGTGGCGGCTGAGGCTGCACCACATGTTCCTGGCCGCGCCGGACGACGTGCTCCAGGCGCTCGCCAGTTTCGTGCGCAAGGGGGACCCGGACGCCAGCGCGCTGCTGGACCGCTACATCGAGCGCAACCGCATCTTCATCCGCCGGCTGTCCCCGGCGCAGATGCGCAAGCGGCTGCGGCTGTCCCCGGTGGGGCGCTACCACGACCTGGCCCGCATCTATGAGCGGCTCAACGAGCGCTACTTCCAGAGCCGCATCGACGCGGCCATCACCTACGGGCCGGCGCCCCGGGTGAAGGGGCCTCGCAAGAGCATCAAGATGGGCTCGTACTCGGCGGACTCGAAGGTCATCCGCATCCACCCGGCGTTGGACCAGCCGCTGGTGCCCCGGTACTTCGTGGAGTGGATCGTCTTCCACGAGATGCTGCACCACGTCTACCGCGCCCGCCGGGGCGAGGACGGCCGGCGCTGCATCCACCCGCCGGAGTTGATGGAGCACGAGAAGCGCTTCCACGACTACCAGCGGGCGCTCGCCTGGGAGCGGGAGAACCTGGACCTGCTCCTGTGCGCCCGGACGGAGCCGGCCTGACGTCAGCAGCCCCGCGGCCTCAGGGAAGGATGAGGCCGCCGGGGCTGCGCCGCTCCCCTGAAGGCGTGGCGGCGGGCGCCTCGGTTCCCGGGGCGCCCTGCTGCGAGGCCTCGAGCCGCGCCTGGGCGCCCGCCGCGGCCAGCACCACGACCTTGGCGAAGAGCGTCTCCGCGAAGCGCGAGAAGGGCTCGTCGAGCCCGTGGAAGAGGCGCCGCGCCTCGCCCCTCGCGATGGACCCCTGGAGGGCCCGCCCCGTCGCATCGAAGAAGGCCGCCATGCGCCACAGGCGGCGCGCGTAGCGCTGGCGCACCTCCGGGGTGAACCAGGCCTTCGCCGCCTCCAGCACCCGCTGCCGCACCTGCTCCTGGCGCTGGGGCCCGCTCAACGCCAGCGGGCTCTGGGCCAGCGCCTGTACCTGCTCCATCAAGGCGCGCACCTGCGCCTCGGGCGGCATCCACTCGGCGATCTCCGGCGTCGCGTGGAGCTGATCGCCCTCCAGGGCATGGCGCACGTCGTCAGGCTCGGGGGCGGGGAGGGGTTCGGGCTCGTGGACGGGCTGGACACCGTGGTGGCGCAGCGCGGCCTCCAGGTCCGGCGGGAAGGGCGTGCGGGTGCGCAGGTTGAGGGCCGCGGCCTCGGCGAGCAACCGGGCTCCCTCCTCGCGGGAGACCTCCATCCCGAAGCCGTTCTTCAGCCCGTGCTTGAGCATCCGGCGGACGTCCCCGCGGCTCGGCTCGCTGCGGGTGAGCTCCAGCACGCCCTGCTCATCCGACGCGATGACCTGGAGCAGCTCCACGCCGCCGCGCACCCCGCGGGTGAGCAGCAGGCCGTACTGCCCCGTGGAGGACATCACCGTCACCAGCGTGGGCAGCGACTCCGGGGCCGCCGGCGCAGGAGCCGGGGGCGCCTCCCTGGAGGCCTCCGCGGGCGTGACGCCGCGCGAGCGCAGCCGGTAGAGCGCCTTCTTCGCGGCCTTGGCCAGCGGCTTCACGGACGAGGCGGACAGGGCCTCCGGCAGCGCCACCTGGCCCGCCAGCACGGCGGCCTCCAGCACCGCGCCCGCCAGGGGCTCCGGCAGGGCCTCCACTGCGGCGGTGGTGGCGGCACCCACGTCGTCCACCAGGCTCCGGGCCCGAGCGACCGCTGCTTCCGGGAAGGAGGGCAGGGGCGTGCCGGCGCGCAGCGCATCCAGCAGGGGACGGGGCTCGGTGGAGGCAGGGCTCATGCGCCCGGTTTCTACTTCACGCGCTACCGCCGCCGCACCAGCCAGCTCCCCCCCTCGTGTCCCACGATGACCAGTTCTGATTGGAGCCGCCCGCCGAAGACGCGCGACGGATGCACCCCGCGCACGAGGAAGTGGTCGTACCAGCTCCCCTGCGTCGCGTAGTCCATGTCCCCGGGCCGCCACTCGGAGGGGAAGGTGGGCGGCAGCTCCCCCCGGTAGCGCAGCGGCGAGTGGGGCGTGGAGGCGAAGGTGAAGTTGGGCACGCCGCCGCGCTCGCGCGCCACCACCGCCGCGGCGTGGATGAAGACGGGGAAGCGCACCACGCTGGAGCGCGGGTCGAACACCAGCCCCATCACCTTCGGCCGGTTCGCCGCCAGGCGGGACAGCGCCTCCAGCTCACGGGCCTCGGCGGAGAAGCGCTGGAAGCCGCGCCCCATCACGAAGGCCAGGAGCACGGCGCTCGCCGCCGCGGCGAAGGTCAGGGGCCTGCGCCAGGCCGCGCGCACGGCCGGCATGCTCGCCACCAGCAGCGCCGCCGCCAGGTGCGCGTAGCGCGTGTTGAGGTAGTAGACGTACCCCCGGATGTCGAAGGGCAGGAGGAAGTAGAGCGCCAGCGCCAGCAGCCCCAGCCCCAGCATCCGCCAGCGCGCCACCACGCCCTCGCGCCGCGTCCCCGCGCCCACGAGCCCCAGCAC
>NZ_RAWL01000659.1:0-3121 GCF_003668885.1 Corallococcus sp. AB049A
ACGGTGGGGTGGGAGGTGCCCGCGCTGCTGGCGTTCGCGGCGGTGTTCGTGGGGCTGGCCGCGTTCAGCGTGAGCCGCCGCGAGTAGTCCGCACGCCCCAGGGTTGTTGGACTTGCCCGGTGCCTTCCACTACGACGGCGGGCACCGCATCACGGAAGAATCCTCCAGAGGAGACCGCCTCATGAAGCTGCGCCTGTTTGGCTTGTCGATGGTCGGTGTCGCGGGGCTGCTGGCCCTGCCCGCGTGCAAGAAGGAGGAGGCGCCCGCGCCCGCAGCGGCGGCCCCCACCCGGGAGGCCACGCCTCCGGCCCCCACGGCGGGAGCGGGGACGGGCGAGGCGGCGGCCCCCGCGGCTCCAGCGGGCAACGGCGTGGTGAAGGGCACGGTGTCCTTCACCGGCACGCCGCCGGCGATGGCGGACCTGGCGCCCAGCGCCGACCCGGCGTGTGACGGGCGGCCGGAGAAGGAGCAGTCCGTGCTGGTGAAGGACGGCAAGCTCCAGAACGTGCTGGTGCGCGTGAAGGGCCCCGTCGCGGGCGCGCCGTCCACGCCGCCGTCCGAGCCGGTGGTGGTGGACCAGTCCAAGTGCACCTACGTGCCGCGCGTGCAGGGCGCGGTGGCGGGCCAGCAGGTGGTGTTCAAGAACAGCGACGGCACGCTGCACAACGTGCGCGGCGTGGTGGGCACGCGGCCCCTGTTCAACGTGGCGCAGCCGCCGTCCGGCGCGCCGGTGCAGAAGCCGCTGCCGGCGGACGCGGAGGTGCTGCGCCTCAAGTGCGACGTGCACCCGTGGATGACGGCCTACGTGGTGAGCAACCCCAACCCGTACTTCACCACCACCGGCGCGGACGGCTCCTTCACGCTGACGGGCCTGCCCGCGGGCACGTACACGCTGGAGGCGTGGCACGAGACGCTGGGCACCAAGACGGCCGAAGTCACCGTGAAGGACGGCGCGCCCGCGGAGGCGACGTTCGCCTTCGCCGCGACGGACGCGCAGGCGAAGCAGTAGGCAGGAAGCGGGGGAGGGGCTGCAAGCGCGGCCCCTTCACCCCGGCACGCCCGGCGGCCCGGCCTTGCGCACCGTGAAGCCCACGCGCGCGCCTCCATGGGGCCGGTTCTCCGCGAAGGTCTCCCCGCCGTGGGCCCGGGCAATGCGCTGCACCAGCGCGAGCCCCAGCCCCAGCGACCCGGCCTCGCGTGCCTCGCCGCCCCGGTCCTTCCGGTAGAACGGCTGGAAGATGCGCTGCTCCTCGCCGGGCAGGAGCCCCGGCCCCCGGTCCTCCACGCTGAAGGCCAGGTGCTCCTTCCCGTGCTCCTGGATGCGCAGCGCCTCCACGCCCACGCCGTGCTTGCGCGCGTTGTCGAGCAGGTTCACCAGCGCGCGGCCCAGCAGCGTCGCGTCCGCCATCAGCGCCACGTCGTCCGTCTCCGGCTGCAGCAGCGTCGCGGACAGCCCCACGCGCTCCAGCGCCTGCGCCGCCAGCACGCCCGCCTCCAGCGCCTTGGGCGTCAGCTGCCCGAAGTCCAGGCGCGAGCTGGCCAGAAGCTCGCCCACCAGCGCGTCCAGCTCCACCACCTCGCGGTCCACCTGGTCCAACGTGCGCGGGTTGCCTCCGCCGTCGCGCAACAGCTCCGTCAGCACCCGCAGGCGCGCCAGCGGCGTGCGCAGCTCGTGTGACACCGCCGCCAGCAGCTCGCGCTGGTCCGCCAGCTGCTTCTCGATGCGCGCGGCCATGTCGTTGAAGGACTCGGCGAGCACCGCGAAGTCTCCGGTGAGGTGGCGGTCCAGGCTCGCGCGCGTGCCCAGCTGGCCCTCGCCCAGCGCCTGGGTGGCCTTCACCAGCGTGTCCACCGGCCTGGCCAGCCGGAAGGAGATGCCGCCCGCCGCCGTCCACAGCACCAGCACCGCGATGCCCAGCGGCAGCACGGCGCGCCACGGGCCTCGCGAGCGGTTCTGCAGGTAGCAGGCCTGCAGCGTGCCCAGCTGCGTGTCGTCCCGCATCACCGGGATGCTCGCGTCCGGCTTCGCGCAAGGAGCGCCGCCCCGCGCCACCGCCGCGCCGGACAGGTCCGTCAGCACGACGTCCACGTCCAGGTCGTCGGAGATGCTGCGCACCAGGGACTCGCGCTCGGCGGGCCTGTCCCACACCTCCGCGAAGCGGTGCCCCACGAACGCGCGGACGCGCTCCGTCTCCTGCCGCCAGCTGTTGCCGCCGGTGAGGTTCATCACCCACGACACCACCAGCACCGTCACCAGGATGGTGAGCCCGAACATGACGAACAGGCGCCGCCGCAGCCGCTCCTGCACGTAGGAGCCCAGCCGGCCCAGGTGGAACTTGCGCCGGTGGTGCTCTCGCGCGTGGCGGCCGAAGCCCCGCCTCAGTCCCGGCGCGCAGGGGTCTCCTTCCGGAGGCCAGTGGCGGTGGCCCCAGCCCATCAGGCACCCTCCTTGGCGAAGACGTAGCCCACGCCGCGCACCGTCTTGATGAGGCGCGTGCCCACGTCCCCCAGCTTCTGGCGCAGGTGGGAGATGTGCACGTCCACCGTGCGCTCGCTCACCACCGTGTCGTTGCGTCCCGCCTCTCCCAAGAGCGCGTCACGGGGAATCACCCGGCCCGCGCGCCGCACCAGCGCGAGCAGCAGGTCGAACTCCAGGCCCGTCAGCTCCACGGACCGCCCCTCCACCTTCACCTCGCGCCCGGACACGTCGATGGAGACCCCGCTCGACTCGATGCGGTCCGCCACCGCCGCCGGCTGCGCCCGCCGCAGCACCGCGCGCAGGCGGGCGAGCAGCTCGCGCGGGCCGAAGGGCTTGGGAAGGTAGTCATCCGCGCCCAGCTCCAGCCCCACCACGCGGTCCGTCTCGTCGCCCTTGGCGGTGAGCATCAGCACGGGGATGCGGCTCTTGGCCCGGATGCGCTTGCACACCTCCAGGCCGTCCATGCCCGGCATCATCACGTCCAGGAGCACGGCGTCGAAGGCGTTCGCCTCCAGCGCCGCCAGCCCCCGGCCACCGTCGGGCGCGTGGCTGACGGCGATGCCGTTCTGCCCGAGGTACTCCGCGAGCAGTTCGAACATCCGGGTGTCGTCATCGATGAGCAGGACGCGGGTGGGCATGGGC